>CAILTZ010000396.1 GCA_903837255.1 uncultured Pirellula sp.
ACGATGTCTGCACCCAGATCCAGAGGTCTTAGGATGCAAGGTGGAACGAAGGTGCTGTCGACGGCCAGCAGAACTCCGGCCTTGCGCGTTACGGCAGCGATTTGCTCGAGGTCTGGAACGCTCATGAGCGGGTTTCCGATCGACTCGACCCACACCATCTTGGTTTCTGGGCGGATCGCCTCGGCAATATGATTCGCATCATCGGCATGGACCAAGGTGACGGAGATATTGTTTCGATTGCAGATTTTATGGAGCAATCGATACGTGCCCCCATACATGTCACAGCCTGCTACGATGTGCGAACCGGATTGCAAAAGCCCCACAGCGCAGTGGGTGGCAGCCATTCCGGAGGCAAAAGCTAGCGAGCCGGCGGCTCCTTCGAGGTCGGCGATCGTCTTTTCGACTCTAGCCCTCGTGGGTGAACCGCTGCGGGAGTAGTCAAACGTTCCCCAATCCCCAGGTCCGGGTTGAACGTAGGTGGTCGATAGATAAATCGGGGGTACCACCGCGCCGGTGGAATCCGGTTCGCTGCCGATGTGGATGGCTCGTGTTCGAAATTTCATAGGCTGGGTCTTCCTTCGTTGGTTGCTTCGAGAGCTTGGCGCAAGTCCTCGATCAGATCGTCGGTGTCTTCGATACCGACAGCCATTCGGATCATGTTATCGTAGATCCCGAATTGGGCGCGCTGCTCGGGTGGGTAATCGAAGTAGCTCATGACCAGCGGCTGTTCGATCAAGCTCTCGACGCCTCCGAGGCTCGGGCCGATGCGAGGGATCTTGCACCGATCGATGATCGCGGCCGTCTGCTGCCAATCGGCATCTTTGATTAAGAACGTGACGAGCCCGCCGTATCCCTTCATCGTCTTTTTGGCGATCGTATGCGAGGGATGCGAGGCTAGTCCGGGGTAGAAAACCTTTTCAACGCGTGGGTGATTCTCTAGAAACTCAGCAATCTTCTGACCATTGTGGTTGTGCCGTTCCATGCGCAATGCGAATGTCTTCAAGCCCCGTTCGAGCAGATACATGTTGTGAGGCGAATTGATCGAGCCGAGGATTCCTCGAAGTTTTCGGACCGGCTCAAGCTTTTCTTTCGAGCCACAGATGACACCTGCGAGCAGATCGTTGTGGCCTCCCATGTACTTGGTCGCCGAATGCCAGACGTAATCGACTCCCCACTCGATCGGCTTGAGGTTGTAGGGGGTGGCCAACGTCGAGTCGATGAGCGTCTCGACTCCGGTCCGTTTTCCGATCGCTACGAAGGCTTCCAGGTCGATCACCGACAGGTGAGGGTTGGTGGGTGACTCGCTGACGATCATCTTGGTCTTGGGATTGATGGCCGCTTGCATGGCATCCATGTCCCCGGTTTTGACTTGGTGGGTGACCACACCGAATCGGGAAAGATGCTTGAGGCAGAATTCGCGGCTGCGGTGGTAGCATTGGTCGAAAAAGATGATTTCGTCGCCTGCGGATAGTTTGCACATGAGCAAGCCGACGACGGCGGCCATACCGCTCGAGTAGATGATCGCATCCTGGGCACCTTCGAGGGCCGCGAGTTTGCGTTCGACGACTTTCTCGTTGGGGTTTCCGTAGCGGCCGTATTCTTCGCGATCGTGGTTCTCGCGCAGGTAGTCCAGGATCGATTGGGTCGACTCGAAGGTATAGGTCGACGAGCAACAGATCGAATCGGTGATCGCGTCGTTGGGTTTCTGGCGAGCTTCGCCAGCATGGACGCTCTGGGTACCAAAACCGAGCTGGCTGTTTGGATTCGAAGACGATGTCATGGAAAGCAAAGGGAGCTGAGGTGAAGATCGAAATTCTGTTGCGAGCAGAGTTCGCAGCGAGCGAGCAGCGTTTGCAACGAGCGATCCGAGACAACGGACATCGGTCAAACTCGAGTGTCGTTGGTAGCGAATGGCTCTTTAGCAGTGAGGCTGCAATCGGCCGCAAATCCCTGATTGGACGGGTAATTGTAATCGCAACTGGGCTGATCAGCAAGTCTTGCAGTTGCCGGGTTCCAACGATGTCTCGGTCCCTCAGGCGACCACCTCATCCGGCTTCAGCGGAGCTCTTCATCGAAACTTGGTGTGAGGTGGGATACTCCCCATGGCGATGTGGAATCGTGCCGAGCTGGCAACAAAGGGATCGCCGCAGCGATACCCAAGACGATCCCAGCTTCGATGCCGTAGGCCAATACATAGTACTGCAAGCGAAGATCCCAGGAGAGACCAGGGTCAGTAAAACCAGGGCCAATGTTGATCAGCATCAGTCCGACGGTCTGAAAGACCAAAGGCCCGGCCAGTAACACAAAGGTAAACAGGCCGCGATAGAAAAGACGACTCCTGCTGCGGAAGGCTCCTACCTCAAAAAACGCCAAAAGCATGATTCCGATCGCAAGCCACGCAAACCAAATCCCGATCGCAAGAAAGTCCATGAAAGATGGGCCAATACCTGAACCGAAGGAACTAAATCTCAACCATTTCGCCGCCATCGCAACCATAGCCGATACTGTCATCGCCCCGAGCATCATCCGTATCGAATATTGACCGGAACTTGCTCGATTCTTGGAAACCCAGTAAAAATCGCTGCGCCGAAGCATTTGACTCAGCAGCCATCCTGCTAGAGCGTAGATACCCAAGCTACCCACCATGATGACCAAGACGATCTCAATATCCGTTCCTCGCCAATCAATTCCCATCCCCACGAGCACAAAGAAACTGATGCACAGCGGAAGGATCAAACCAAGCAAGACTCGAGCAAGCTTGCTGGCCACATAACTGTGAATCAGCAGCCAAAGCACGATATACTGAGCGAGCCAAAGACCAACGGAAACACCATCCAACCAATCCGGTCCCAGTCGCCGCGAGGGAACCCCAAAATCCCCGACCACCGTTGCAATCAACAAGAGGATCCCCCAGAGGACTTGCAGGCGTGTCATCCGCTGCGGAGACTGCTGAAGATCGCTAGCAGGAGCCTCGACCAATTCATAAGGGTCTTCGCTAACTTCGCTCATAAGGTTTCCTTTGCATCCAACGATCGCTGACTGGGTAACAGATCCATCACTAGCGAAAGGCCAAGTACAAATCCCAACTCCACCGCGTAGGAAAGCAAGATTTCTCGGATCCCTACTGCGTTGCTAAACTTCCAAAAAAAATAGCTAGACATCATCGAGCCACCCATAGTATAGAGCGTCGGACCAATGAGCATGACGATCCACCAGGCAATTTGGTAATACCGATGAGCGTAACTAAACCGAGCACCTAACTGCATGTAAGCCAACAGGGCGGTCCATGGAATGATCCACGCTAACCAAAGCATCATCTCCCAGGTACTTTCTAGCAATACGGGATTTGCACCCGAACTCTCCTTGCTCACGAACTGAGCGATGTTCTTTCCCACCAGGCTCAGCGCGGCCGCTGCGGTCATCGCCCCGAGCAACCAACGGATCGAATATTGATTGCCGGGTCTGCCGGTCTTGCCAAGGGAAAACTTGAACAGTTTCAACATGCCGCTGATCGCGAGCCCTTGTACCCAATAAAAAAGCACCCCGACCGTCATGCAAAAAAATATCTCTACAGGACTTATTCGTAAAGCTGAAAAGATCAGTAGAGGCCAAATCGCTGTTAAGGTTATCGCAAGCGATAAAAGTGTTCCTTGAATGAACCGATTGAGAAAACTCGGTGCGTACGATCGAAGCCACAGCCAGATACCGGCGAATTGGGAGATGACAAATCCCGAGAAGATCGCGACGAATCCAAGACCAAAATCCGTGTTCGGCCATGTGAACATCATGACCAAACCGAATAAAACAGGACTGACAAAATTGAAAAGCATTACCGACGTAAAAAGGGCAAAGGCTCTACTAGCCGACTGGCTGAGCATAAGAATCTCCCGATCGATGTTCTCATCGGGATAATTTTCCCCTTGCGATGAATCTCGGAGAGACTCAAAGGGGTCATCGTCTATTAGATTCATCTTGGCTCCTCGACCACCCCATGGTTGCTCGTCAGGAATTAGTCCGATCACCATCCTCACGTTTGAGAATCACAGGCAGCGATGCCGCGTTTCCAGCCTACAGGACTCGCGTCAATTCAGGTTGACCGGGAACAGTTGGCAGTGCCCCCTGGATCCAATCGGCGACCATCAACAACTGCGGCTCGTGAAAAAAACGTCCCGTAATCGCAATCGTCTTGGGCTTCTTGTTGGTCAAATCCTCGCCAAACGAAACGACCATCGATGGGTGACCCGTCAGGTTCATCCGCGCCAAGTCGCCATCACCAAGATACACATCGACCTTGCGGAGCACCTGCTCGGTCTTTTGTATCAAATCGACCCTCGCACGCATGGCCTGGACATAGTCGATCGCCGAGCAGAACTGCGCTTCGCGAAAGGTCGGTGCCCATTTTCCAACCTGATCGTCCTGCTGGATGCTCTTGAAGAGATCTCCGTGCATCGCGGCAGCTTCGACACTGATCGCGTCGGTCATGGCCTGGATCCGCGGATCGGGCTCGAAATCCAACTCGACCACTTCGCAACCCTCGTCCGAAAGCATCTTGGCAAGTGTTTTTTCTGAACCCCTCGCACGGCTCGATACCCCAAACCGCAGCTTCTTGATCGACCAATCCGGTATCGGCCACTCAAACGGTGCATCGAAAACCGATGCGTCCTTGCCATCGCTCCCGAGCATCTTCGAAAAGACTACCCCGCAATCGCGCGGTGTTCGCCCAATCGGTCCTATCTTGTCCATCGACCAACCCAGGGTCATGCATCCAAAGCGGCTGACTCGACCGAAACTCGGACGCAGGCCGCAAGTGCTGCACACCCGCGTCGGCGATACGATGCTGCCAAGGGTCTCGGATCCGATCGCAAAACCGCATAAACCAGCGACCACCGCACAAGCGCTCCCGGCCGAGGACCCTGAACTCCCTTGCTCGATGTCCCACGGATTGCGCGTCATGCCACCGAACCACTGGTCTCCCCATGCCAACGTCCCCACAGTGAGCTTGGCAAGCAACACTGCTCCTGCCGATTCCATCCTCTGGGCAATCGTCGCCAACGCTTGTCGCTTGCGATCTCGATAATCGACGGCTCCCCAAGTCGTCGGCATTCCCGGTATGGAAATGATGTCCTTGGCCCCCCAAGGTATCCCGTGCAAAATGCCTAGGTCCTTGCCAGAAGCTAACTGTCCGTCGGCGAGCTTGGCACTCTCGATGGCTTGCTCGTTGTAGGAAACCACGCACAGCAGCTGCGGATCGTAGCGCTTGAGCCGCTCTAAATACATCGCCGTGAGCTGCTCGCTGGTAAAGAGCTTGCGCCTAAGCCCCGCTGCCAACTGCTCGACGGTCCAAAACGCAACCTGTTCGAGTTTGTCCTGAGCAAACTTGGGCAACTCGATCGACTCAAGAATCTTGGGATCCCAAGCTCCCTGCGAACCTTTTGCTGGATCGTTTGACAAACGATGCCCGAACTGAGTCGTGGGTTAGACGAAGGCTGCCGGCAAAAAGACCGTTGCCATCGGAGTGTTCTCATCGATCAAGCTCGTGCGCAATGCCTGAATCGCTTTGGCCTTGGCATTGAGTCGCTTGGCGATTTCTTCGCAGTGTGCATCGCTGAGTTCGACTCGCGATTGCCAGGCGGCTTGGCGAACCATCTCGGAGGTGATCTCAAGGATCTCCTTCGTCCCAGGGGCAGCTTGAGGCTCCTGATCGATGGGAAAACAGGCCGCCATGGCTTGGGCTTGGGGCATCGTGGCCACCAAGCCGCTTGCCAAAAGACTGCTGATGAGCCATTCGCGACGACCCATCGGGCCTGGAACGAGATTCGATGGGTTCGGCTGATGCATGGTGGCTCTATCTATTGCTATTGCTTGGCTGTGGTTAGGTTCGGATCGATTGCAACTTTCACCGACTCTTCGCCGATGATGTCTCGGTTGACTCCAACAAAGACCCAGTGCTCCCCTTCGCTCATCGGGACCTTGACGTTCTTGCCATCGACGGGGATCGGTTTGCCGTTGGCCCAAAGCGCGATGCTACCTTTCGGAGCATTGCCAAAGTCCAGCACGACATCACCGGCTCGGGTGATGTTGAATTTGGTCCGCAGGAAGGTGTGGTTAGGGACGCCTGGGTGAGGTCGGAAGGTGGCTAGCGAGCGCATCGGAACGCCACCGGAGACCAAGGCTGGGTGGAGTTGCCAAGTGAAGTTGCTTTGATCGCCTACGATCGAATCGAGGCTGGTGCGATTGAATAGCACGTGGGCCTTTTCGGTCCACAACAAGGTCTCCCATTGCCGGACTGCTCCGTCGAGGGCCACGAGCATCTTGCCATCGATCTTGCCAATTTCGGTGATGAATCGCAGCAGATGGATCGCTTCGTCTTGGGTGAGCGAATCGAGTAGTCCATCGGGCATGAGCGAACGGGATTCTTTGATTTCTTGGATGTCCCCCTTGGCAATCGTGACTTCTTTGCCGTCGGCAAGCCGCAGAACGACTTCGTCGTCGGATTCACGAACAGGGATCCCTGCAAAGACTTCGTCGCTGTCGGTGCGAACGAGCTTGGCGTTGTACCCTTCTTTGACTTTAGCGGCTGGGTTCAGGAGGGACTCGAGCAGATAATCCGAAGGTGCTTGGGCTCCGATGCTCGTCAGGTCCGGTCCAACCAGGCCACCGACACCGCCGATCTTGTGGCATTGGATGCATTGGAGTTCGTTGCGGCGGTAGATCCATTCCCCTTGGACCGGATCCCCTTGGGTTTTGGCCAGTTCGAGCCATTTGTTTTTGAGTTCATCGTTGAGAACCCATCGATTCTCTTGAAGTTTCCCAGCAGCATCGATGGCTTGGATGAGATCGCCACCGGCGTTCATCTTTCGCAGGGTCGATTTGAGTTGTCGTGCAGCCGAGGCATCGATCGCGACACCTTGGAGGGCCGCGAGGAGGTTGGGCGCTCCGTCTTTGCGGCCTAGGAAACCTGAGGCGGCATTGCTGATGGCTTCAGCGCGCGATGGGTCCTTGGCCAAACGGCTGATGAGCGATTTGGCAGCTCCACCGAGGTTGCTGTCGGCTTGCCGTTCCATCGCTGCGATAGCAACATCGATGTTCTGGTCTTGGGTCAATTGGTTGACGAGTTCTTTGGACGGATCATCGCCCAGGTTCGCGACGCTTCGCAGCGCGGCGATTCGAATGGCCGACGAGCTACCGGCATCTTGGCTGACGGCTTCGATCCGAGGTCGGGTACCGGCAATCCGCCACGGTCCTAAGCTTCTTAAGGCGACGAGGCCCAGATCCATCGGAGCCAAGGCTTCGTTTTTCTTGTCCTTGGCGAGGGCCCCTTCGGCAAGCTTCGTCAAGACTTCGGCGGTGGCGGGTTGGATTGCCAAGGCCTCTTTGCGGCGCAGGGATGCATCGAGGATGGCTTGGAGCAACTGACCTCGAAGGTTTTCATCGGGCAGCGAGGTCGGAGCGTTGGGATCGATAAGCCGATCGACCAACTTGGCTTGCTGAGGTCCATTGCCCAGCTCTGCAACCAGGATCGCCATCGTCGAGCGGGCAGCTTGGGCGTTGGCTGGCGAGTCGCTGGTGACTTTTTCGTCGAGCATTGTCAGGACTGCATCGATGGTGCTGGGGTCTTCGACCGCTTTCAATGCAAAGGCGATGGCTGATGGATCGTTGCCGAAGCGGAACTTGCCGGTTCGGAATTCCGGAAGCCAAACGCTCGACAGGTCTCGCATGGTTTGCCACAGGGCAAAATCCAGGAAGCGGTCCATCGGTTGATGGAGAGCAAGGCAGGCGGCTTGAGCGGCTTCGACGCTCGGCAGTTGAGACAGCAGTCGGACGGCTTCGAGTCGCACGCGTGGGTGCTGGTCTTGGACGAGGTTTTTGCCAACGGCGGTCCATTGTCCGATTTGAGAGGGATCCAGGGAGCCGAACTGGCTGGTTTTAACCCATCGGATTTGGTTCGCGATTTGGTGGGTGTATGCAGCTCGCAGGCGACCGTCATTGGATTCGAAGAGAGCTTTCTGAAGGGTTGGATCGAAGTTGCCGAGGCCTTCGCTGACCCAGGAGAGTTCCAGTTGTTCGAGGCCTCGGCTCGGATCCTTGGCAACTTGCTGGACGTGGGCATCGAAGCTTGCTCTGGCTTGTCCGGAAGCTTTCACCTGTTGACGGAGTGCTTGGCCAGCAAAGAGTCGCACAAGGTCTGCATCGTCGGTGAGGCGTTGGAGATTTTTCTCGACGGGATCTTTCGCGGTGATCGGTTGGCTGGTGACTGGCTTTTGGTCTTTGTGGGTCAATCGCCAGATTCGGCCGTGGGTACGGTCACGTCGCGGGTCGCGGAAGTCGACTTCGCCGTGCTGGATGATTGGGTTGTACCAATCGGCGATGTAGAGGGCTCCGTCGAGGCCTTGTTTGGCATCGATGGGCCGGAAAGCCACGTGCGGGGTTTTGATCAATTCGGCTTGCTGGACCGATTCGTAACCGGAGCGGTCTTCGGAGACTTTGAAGCGGCAAACGCGGTGAGCTCGGAAGTCGTTGGTGACCATCGAGCCTCGGATCGATTCAGGCCAGTGGTCGCCCGAGAGGATTTCCAAACCGCAGTGTTTGGGGCTGCCAGGGTTGAGTCCGCTGAGGATCCGTTTGGCACCGACGGCAGTAACAAAGACGCTCCCTTGGAAGGTGTAGTTGACGCCTTCGCCATAAGCACCGTCTGTAGCGAACATTTGCCCATAGCGATCGAAGTGAACGCCCCATGGGTTGACGAACCCGCGCACGACGATTTCGAGTCGTTTGGATTCGGGGTGGAAACGCCAGATACCGCCACCGTTGAGTCGCTCGACCCCCCAAGGAGTTTCGATGTGGGAGTGGATGTAGATCGATTGGTTCATATAGATCCAGCCGTCGTGTCCCCATCGCAGCGAGTGGAGCAGGTGGTGGGTGTCTTCGGTACCGAAACCGGCCAGGACGATCTTCTTTTCGTCGGCGATCATGTCGCCATCGGTATCGCGGAGGTACAGGAGTTGATCGCTGTTGACGACATAGGCGCTGGCCATATCGCCGTCGTTGGCTGGCAGCACGCCGGTGGGGATCAGCAGTCCATCGGCAAAGACGATGGTGCGGTCGGTTTTACCGTCCTTGTCGGAGTCCTCGAGGATCAGGATCTTGTCGTTGGAGGGTTCACCGGGTTTGATTTGAGGATAGGTTTCGCTTGAAGCGATCCACAGACGGCCGTGGTTATCGAAGTTCATATGGATCGGCTTGGCCATGGCCGGATCCCCTGCAAAAAGTTCTGCTTGCCAACCGTCGTCGACCACAAAGGTGGCATTTTCGACCGCTGCATCGGGGACGGGGATGTCTTTGAGTTCGCGTTGGGCGTGCAGCGGTGCGCTGATTAGAGGCAGGCCCAGGAGGGTGCCGAGGGTGATCGAGGCCAGTGCGGCAGATCGCCTGCGAAAAAGGTGGGGTTTGGTCATGGGATCGGTTTCAAATCGGGAGAGAAAGACTGTAGGTATCAAAAACCGTAGGTTTCAAAAACAACAACCTTCAAACAAAAGGAAAGGTTCGGTCGGCGTCCCATTGTAACTAACGGAAACGTCGATTGAGGGTATAATCGGGCTGTCAAAATTTTTTTTGTGATCAGTCCCCTAGAGTCCCTGCGTGAGTGCCATGAGTGAGAATATCTACTGCGGATTTGATCTGGGCGGAACCAAGATGCTGTGCGTCTTGATGGACCAGAAGAAGAAGGTGATTTTCAGAGAGCGCAAGAAAACCAGGGGTGCCGATGGTGGTCAGGCCGGCATTGTTCGGGTCATCGAGTTGATCCGCGAGACGTTGGTCAAAGCCAGCATCGAGCCTGAGCGTGTCCAATGCATTGGGATCGGTTGCCCTGGGCCGGTCGACATGGAAAAAGGGATTGTTCACTTGGCGGTGAATCTCAAGTGGAAAAATGTACCCTTGGCCAAGCATTTAGAGGACGCCTTTGGGCGGCCCGTTGCGGTCCTCAACGACGTCGACGCGGGGGTCTACGGTGAGTATGTCTGCGGCGCGGCTCGCAATGCCCATAGCGTGGCTGGTATTTTCCCTGGAACCGGCATCGGCGGAGGCTTTGTCTACGAAGGCCAGATCTTGCGGGGCAAGTCCCATACGGGGATGGAGATTGGGCATACCAAGATCACGTCGAGCGATCACACCAGTGGCACAAAGATGGGTGGAACGCTTGAGAGCGAAGCGAGTCGATTGGCCATCGCGGCCCACTGTGCGAAACTGGCCTATCGCAACGAAGCTCCGGTGCTAGCGAAACTTGCTGGCACCGATTTGATCGAGATCCGCAGCAAGGTCCTGGCCGCATCGATCAAGGGAGGCGATGAGCACGTCGAGACGGTGGTTCGAAGGGCGGCTCGAACGATCGGATATGCGGCGGTGAATCTGATTCACATGCTGACTCCGGAAGTGATTATCTTGGGAGGCGGGCTGGTTGAAGCGTTGAGCCATCTGTATCTAGAGGAAGTCAAAAAGGTAGTCGCGGACAATGTGCTCGAATGCTACCAGGATATCTACAAGATCAAACTAGCGGAGCTTGGGGACGATGCCGGTGCGATCGGTGCAGGCCTATGGGCCGCGAGCCGATACGGGCACATGAGCAAAGCCGAATTAGCAAACGTGGAATCCGTATAGCTCTGCTAGCTCTGCAATCTCAGCAGCCGAAACAACTTCCTCGCCCGATGTTTCTAACGTGCTCGCCACGACAACAAACAGCCTGTGCTTGTTCCAGCACAACTCCAAACCTTCTCTTGGCGGTTCTGGATGGTGCCTGGGATCCTTGAGTCTCACGCAAAGGCGCAAAGACGCAAAGGGAAAAAGCCGGGATCTTTCGCAACGTCTACAACAAGCAAGATCCACTACCGGCAGCTTGGTTCTTCCATCAGCGTTCATCAGCGGTCTGGTTCCGCGGTCTGGCTCTGCGGTCTTCTCCTTTGCGAGCTTAGCGCCTTGGCGAGAAACCCTCTTAGCGGTTCTGGTTGCTGGCCGGGATCCTTGAGTCTC
>CAILTZ010000397.1 GCA_903837255.1 uncultured Pirellula sp.
ACCCCAATGGCCGCACTCTCCTCGATACTCCCTATCCCCCGAACCACCTCGATCATCCATACCGATAACACACCAATCGCGCCGGCACCTATCAACGCTGCCCACGGACTTCGGCTTCCAAAACATAGAAAAGATGCAGCGATCCCAGGAAGTACCGCGTGACTCAACGCGTCGCCTATCAAACTGAGCTTGCGGAGAACCAGAAAGTTTCCGACGAGCGCACAAGCAATCCCGCAAAGGATCGAAGAAAAAATCATCCAACCATCGACTTGCCAAGCCCACCACATCCTAGAGGCCTATATCCTGAAAGAATCGCACCATTCAAGCGATCAAATGCAAGGTCGACTCTAACCCTTGGCACTCTCCATCTCTGAAATCTCATCGCCAAAGTCGAGCGATGGCTCCGGTGGAACATCGCTGGTAACTTCCTCGTCATCCTTGGCACCCTTCTTCTTTTTCTTCTTCGGATTGGCCTTCTTGGCCTTCGCTGGACCCTTGGGACGTCCCATCAAAGCGGTAATCGTCGGCAACAAAATCACCGATGCGATAAACGCCATCCAAAGAAAGGGTAAAATTTTGAAGAGCATAATGAAGATTAAAGAAAATGGACCAGAAAATTGCCCAATGGGACACCAGCAAGCCGCCAGCCAATCGGAGATCCCAAATCACCGAATAACTCCCCTATTACCTTAGTTCATGCTTGGAACACGAGCAAGTCTCCAAATCGTATCATTTTCCAACAGGACCAGGAGCCGGCAAACCCGATAAACCCACGGTGGGGTAAGCATGCATCAAGAAGTCTATCAATTTTTAAGATACTTGGACGTCGAACGGAACGCTTCGGACCTGACGATTAAATCCTATCGTGAGGATTTGATCGATATGGCGGACTTTATCACCGACCAAGGCCGAACGACCCGACTCCCTAGAGATATCGCTCCAAACGACCTTCGCTCCTACGTCACAGCACTGCACGAGGCAGGCTATGCAAAGTCGAGCATCAGCCGAAAACTCGCCTCTCTGCGGAGCTTTTTCAAATTCGCTCAAAGACAGCAGCTGGTTGATAACAACCCAGCAAAACCTCTGCGGAACCCTCGCGGGACCAGGAAACTCCCCCACTTTCTTACCAACGAAGAAATTCTTTCTCTGCTAAACGCTCCCAACAAAGAATCAGAAATGGGACGACGTGACCTGGCCATCCTCGAAGTCACCTACAGCGCCGGTCTACGCGTGAGCGAACTGGTGGGAATGAATGACCGTGACATCGATTTCACCGACGGCACCATCCGGATTCGCGGAAAAGGACGCAAAGAACGTATCGGTCAACTGGGCTCCCACGCTAAAAAAGCTCTCCTCGAGTACTTTCAAATGCGACGCCCTTCTCCCAACGGCACCAAAGAACCAGCCACCTTCCGCAACAAATTCGGTGGACGATTGACCTCCCGCAGCGTCGCCCGAATGCTCGAGAAATACATTAAGGAACGTGGACTCGACACACGAACCAGCCCCCACACCCTGCGCCACAGCTTTGCGACCCACTTGCTCAACGGTGGGGCCGATATCCGGAGCGTCCAAGAACTCCTCGGACACAAAAGCCTTGTCACCACTCAAATCTACACTCACGTAAGCACCGCAAACATCAAGGCTGCCTACGACAAAGCACACCCCCGCGCAAAAAAAGAATCCTCCAACTGATCCTACCGACCCGTCCTATCGCCAATCGACCGAATCGAGAACCTGCGATGTGGCCTTCGAGGAATTCAAAACATAAAAGTGGATCCCAGGGATCCCAGACTTGAGCAAATCTGCCACTTGCTTGGTCGCAAACTCTGTCCCGACATTGAATTGCCAATCGTCCTGATCGCTCTTGGATAAAGCGTCGACAAATTCCGCTGGCAAAGACGCCTTGCACATCGATGCAATCCGGCGAATACTCGCCAAACTAATCACAGGCAGGATGCCAGGTAGGATCGGTATCCGAATGCCCGCACCCTCGCAACGATCCCTGAATCGATAGAAATCCTCGTTGTCGTAAAACAACTGCGTAACTACCACATCGGCTCCACTGTCTACCTTGCGCTTGAGATTCTCTAAATCCACCTCCGCCGATGGCGCCTCCTGATGAACCTCGGGATAGCCGGCAACCAAAATCCCAAACTCTGGATACTCGCTGCGCAACATCGAAACCAATTCGTTCGCATACCGCAAACCACCCTCGGTCTGCTTGAACTCCGTCTCTCCCTTGGGCGGATCCCCTCGCAAAGCGACGATGTAATCGACTCCTATGGACTTGGCATTTTCGAGATAGGACCTAAGCTGATCGATCGTCGATCCCACGCAGGTAAGGTGAGATGCGACGCGCAATTTGTACTGTTGCTTGAGCATCTTCAGCACGCCGAGCGTACGGTCTGTCGTCGAACCACCCGCTCCGTAGGTGCAGGTAAAAAAGTCCGGCGAGAACCGCTGCA
Source organism: uncultured Pirellula sp. (assembly GCA_903837255.1). Classification (GTDB taxonomy): domain Bacteria; phylum Planctomycetota; class Planctomycetia; order Pirellulales; family Pirellulaceae; genus JBKCUI01. The sequence goes on from CAILTZ010000397.1 coordinate 2,469, forward strand.
ACTCCTCAACCGTCTGCATCAAACCCGGGAGCAACTCCTCCTTCTTGGGAGGAAAAAGCTCAAAAGACAACCCTCGCGACCCATTTTGCAATCGCTCGCCACTAAAGTAATCGCCTAACTTCATCGAGCTACCTATGCTCCGTGTAACGCCAACAACCAATTCGAAAATGCAAGGACCGAATCCCCAAAGCCATCGGGCCTGGGACTTGCCGCGAATCCCAGCTAAGATACTTGCAAACTCCTCCTTTGGGAAACCCCTGCGATCATGACCGATAAAAAACTCTCCGGTAAACGCGTTTTGGCCTTCGTTGGCGATATTTATGAAGACTTGGAACTTTGGTACCCCAAACTCCGCTTGATCGAAGAAGGCGCCCAGGTCGTCATCGCTGGCGAGGATGCGAACCGGCTCTACGCGGGGAAAAATGGCTATCCATGCATCTCCGATGCCGCAATTGCCGATGTCCACGAAAACCAATTCGATGCGGTCTTACTCCCAGGCGGCTTCATGCCCGACCGCTTAAGACGCCTGGATGCAGTAAAAAAATTGATTCGAGAATTCGCTGACTCCGACAAATGTGTCGCTGCCATCTGCCATGGTGGCTGGCTGGCAATCTCGGCCGGTATCTACCGCGGCGTGAAAACGACCGGTTCCCCGGGCATCAAAGATGATCTGGAAAATGCCGGCGCGATCTGGGTCGATGCTCCCGTCGTTATCGACCGAAACTTTGTCTCTAGCCGCAAACCAGACGACCTGCCTTGGTTCGCCAAAGCCATGGTCGATGTGATCGCCGCACAACCTCTGCGCTGATTGCTATGTTTGTCCCTCAGCCAAATCGACCGATATGACCGTACCGATCCGGATCCTCCAAATCGGTGATACTCACTGGGCCAGAGAACCTATCGCCCCTGGAATCGATTCTCTGGCCCGCTTCGATTCGCTCTGCGACTGGATCGCATCGATCAAGGATCCAATCGACTTCATCATGCACACTGGCGACTGGGTCCACCGTGGACAACTCGCCAACGACTCAGGGCATTCCACTCGCTGTGCATGGAAGCGTCTAAGCCTTCTCGGTATCCCAGTCCTCACGGCTGTCGGGAATCATGATCATCGCCATGCACTTCGCGAATGCTTGACGGAATCGCTCCCAAAGGACTGGAAACTGCACGCCTTGGACTCCGACCTCGAACGTCTCGCCTACTGGTTCACTCTAGCCAATGAGTCGTTTCTGGTCCTCGACGCTCGAGCCTCCCAACAAATCGATCCCCGCGGTGAGATCTGCCCTCGACAACTCGCTGCCCTAGAGGAACTCCTGGCCGACACAAGTCGTACCTGGACGGTCTTCATGCATTATCCACCGATCAATCTCGATTGCGACTGGATCGATCGAACCATGCTAATCGAAAATGGCGAGCATCTCCACGCGCTACTCGCATCCCATGCCAACCGCATCCGCGGCGTCTTTTTCGGGCATATCCACAGACCAGTGTGCTGCATGAAACAGTCTGTCTTGTACGCCAGCACCGGCAGTGCAACGATGCACTTTCCGAATTTGCCTGGGGATGCTCAAGCCCTCATGCAGAGCGATCCCATCGCATTTGCCAATTATATCTCGATCAGCCAACTCGGAGCCTTGGTCAAAACTCAATGGACCATGCTCTCAAAATGAAAATCAATCCTCCCCTGTAGCCTCGACAACCAAAGCCTTGACCATGACAAAAGCCAACCTCCGAGACTGGGCCCAGTTGGTTCGAGTACCAAATACCTTTACAGCCGCCGCAGATCCCCTCGCAGGGATGTGCATCGGTACGGCTCTTGGCTCTTTCCTATCCCACCCACTTCCCGGCCTGCTGGCCTCCCTCGGCTCGATCTTGCTCTACTGGGGCGGAATGGTCCTAAACGATGTGTTCGACCTGGCCGAAGACCAAGCAAACCAACGCCCAGGCCCGATCGCTCGCGGCGCAATCGGCTTAGGCCAAGCCAAACTTATCGGCTCGGCGATGCTCGGAGCCGGCTTGGCTCTGGCATGCTGTGCAGCTTACATGATCCATCGCTCGCTGACATCGCCTGCGTTGACTCAGACGGCAATCATCGGATCGCTATTGATCTTTGCCATCATCGGCTACGATGGACCTCTCAAGAAAACGCCCTTAGCTCCGCTGCTGATGGGTTTGTGCAGGGCTCTGAACCTCTGCTTGGGTTTGGCGATCAGCTGCGGTTCGCACCTATCCAACCTACCCACACACATCTGGCTCTATCCTCTGGCTTACTGCTTGTACGTGATGGGCTTTACGATCGCCGCAAGAAAAGAATTCCTCAGCCAACAGTCGCGGCCTCGACTTTGGCTGGGCTGGCTCACATGCCTAGCCGGAATCCTCTTGCTTGCTTGGACCATATGGCGATTCCCTAGCCCCGCATTGATCAGGATCATCGAACGACGAGGGGCTTGGTCGCAATGGTTCTTCCCAAGCATCATGCTTGCGCTATCGCTTCCGGTTTTTCGCCGTGCCTACAACGCGATCCGCTCGCTGCGAGGACCTGATCTTGGATTGGCTATCCGTACGGCCATCATCAACTTGATCTTCATCGACGCGACTCTTGCCCTGATCTTCGCAGGCCCATGGGCAGGCCTCCTAATCGCCGTCCTCGTCGTTCCGACGATCTTCCTTGCCCGCTTTTTTCGCGCCACCTAATCGCACTGCAGGTCCTGCTGGTCGTATCGATTCTCCAGCACGAGGTTTTATTTCTAATTTCCAACACCCCAAAGGCCGATCCCTCAGTCTCCGCATGAGGTGGACTGGGATAGAACTTCCCCTGATTGGCTTTACGGATGCCTGATACTCCCCCCTCGATCCGAAAGGCAGACGATTCATGTCCATCGAATTGACAAATACCCTCATGGGTATTTTGTTCGTTGGAATCTGGCTTCTTGTTGGTCATATCATGACGATAGACCACCCTTGAAATCACTGCTCGATAATTTATCGCTCAAGCCAAATCGGATTCCATTGTTTTAGCTCAACGACCGACCCGATGGACAACGGCGCGGTACTCAACTGAGCGGCCTCCTGCCAGACAACCAAGATCAGCTCTTGGCCTACTTGAACCTCCCACCATTGACTCGACTCGACCTGCCGCATCGATACCAATCGCCCAACGATTCGCACCCGATCCTCCAAGGCCTCGAAGACTTCATCGAATCTCTCGTCGCTACAATTGCAAGAAACAACTTGCCAATCAGCAGGTCGAAGCCCTACGACACTAGCCCTTTCAGGCACCTCAATCCACTGCACTGTCGGCCTTCCTAGCAGTTCCGCAACCGCTCGACTCGCTGGCCTGCGATACACCGTTTGTGGAGCCGCTGTCTGAAGTACCTTGCAATCACCAATCACGCTCAGGCGATCTGAAATTTCACAAGCCTCCAGGGAATCGTGCGTTACATAAATACACGTCACTCCTCGCTGCTGCTGCCACCGCCTAAGCAATTTTCGAATGGGACTCCGCATGGACTCCTGCAGATGTGCAAGGGGCTCGTCCATCAATAACAACGGTCGCTGACTGAGCAAGGCTCGGACGATTGCAAGCCTCTGCAACTGCCCACCGGAGAGTTCACTGGGCTTTTGCAACAATACCCCACGAAGCCCAAATTGCCCAACCAACTCCTCACGCAAACCCTCCGAAGCCTGACTCGATAACTCTTCTGCAAGTCGCAAATTGTTCGCTACGCTGAGATGATCATAGGTCGCCGCAGTCTGCCCCACCAGCGCGACCCCTCTGCGATGAGTGTCATACCCTGTCGCCTCCTTACCATCGAGCCAAACACTACCTGCCCTAGGTTGCTGCAAACCAGCAATCAACCGAAGTAGCGTCGTCTTACCCGATCCACTCGCTCCGAGAACAGTATGAAACTCACCTCGATAAACCCCCCAATCCAATCTCTCAAAGACCGATACCCCTCGATAGTCGAAATACAACTGCCTTAGTTCTACGGCCAAACTAGTCTGAGTTTGCGCTTCCGTGGAGAACATGACCAAGCACCGCTCTCTATGGCTTCTGCCGGAGCAACCAAGTCATCACAACCGCAGCCACTTTGGTGATCGAATCCCCAGAACACTTGTCTGGAGTATCGGCCATCGTGTGCCAATAACTCTTCGACCGCGATGCAACCGTCGGATAATCAAAGTCGATGATGTCGATCGTCGGTACCTTGGCAATCTCATTCAAAGGCAAATGATCGTCCCGGATCGCATGCAAGACGCGTGGGCTGAACTCTCTGAGACCAAGCTCCTTGGCTACTGCCCACACATCCTTGGCAAGCCCCGGTGCGTGCTTGAAACTCACCTCATCCCACGATAATTGCAAATCCTTGTCGCCAATCATGTCCATCAAGATTCCTGCACGATAAGTTGACTCTGATCCTCCTGCCGCAATCTGCTCAGCAAAATAAGTTGATCCGACAAAGTAATCACCCAGCGTTACCCCGTTGGCGGCGTTGTACACCAACTCCTCTGCGTCGAAAAAAACGAAATCAACACCAACCTTCAGATCCATCTTTGAAACAGCGTGCCCAAGCTCCATCAGAAGCGCTGTACTACTGCCCCCATCATTAGCACCAAGAAACAATCCGCGAGGATTCTTGGGGTCCTGATCCGGAAAAGGCCTAGTGTCGTAGTGCGAACAAAGCAGCACCCGCTGCTTGATCTCAGGCTTCCAACGCACAATCAAATTCCTAACCTCGACCGGCTCGGCGGTCATCGGATGCTTGTGCATAAAGGCCTGCCACTCGACCTTGCCACCCAATCCCTGAAAATGCTCTTCGAGCAAACGCTGCTGCTGCTCCATCCCCGGCGTTCCAGTCGTCCTTGAACCTAGCTTGCATAGCTTGTCCAAATAGCTCATCGCACGCTTGGAATCCAACGGGGCAGGGGGCATCCAACCCCTAGTTGTCACCTGATCATTAGCCGCCAACCCAGCCGGCTCAGCCCTAGCCGCCGAGGGTGAACCACCGCCAGTTTCTACATCGCTAGGGAGACAACCTCCTAGCATCACAAACATCACCGCCGAAACTATTCCGACCGATTTTCGACGCAAAATGCACCCCAGCATAAGGGTTGTTATAGAAGCAAGAATCCCACAGCACGAACCGTTCCGTCCAACCATCATTGTTTGGATCAGGCGCTTCGTGTCAATTAGGGATACCCCCGGTTTGGCACGCTTGTTGCTCTACTTTATCGATGATCAAAACAAGGTGCTGCCACATTGACAGGTGTCTGTCGAGCACCCCGCGATCGCCACTTTTTCGTGATAGGGGTTTGACCATGGCTCAGTTTCCTTTCCAAATCCGACAGCTTCCTTCGGCCATACAAGACTTCGCCACCGAGATGGAAAACATCTTCGACCAAGTCTTGAACAAAGGCTGCCAGAACCAAAACCAGACAGGCACTAGCCAAACCGGCAAAGCCTACCCAAGTGCCGAGGCATGCGAGCCTCCGGCAACCGTCGCCTTCTCTCCCGCACTCGATGTTTTCGAAGACGATCGAGGCTACGAGCTGCTGCTTGATCTACCCGGTGTGAGCATCGAGAATCTCAAACTCGAACTGCTCGAAGACAAACTCCATGTCTCCGGGACCAAGACTGCTCTTAGGGCCGCCGAAGGCTCCGTGCAACACCGAGGCGAACGCTCCGCAGGCAACTTTGCCCGCGCCATTCGGCTTCCCAAGCAAGTTGCCAGCGAGCAGATCGAAGCCCACTTCAAGGATGGTGTCCTGCGAATCCGTGTCCCCAAGGTCCCCAAGGCGATTTCGAGAACGATCGTGATCAAAGGCTAACAAAGGCTAATCTGAGAGATTGCATTTTAGCGATAATTCGCTAATTACAATAGGCCTTGCTCCCCGTTTCGTACAGATCCGTTTCGGACCGTCGAAACGGGGAGCTCGTCGAAACGGGAAGAGGGCTCGCTCAGGGCAACCACTCACCCCGATCAACGCTCCAGTCAGGACCAAAAAAACCAGCCCACCGGACCGACTCGATACCTGTTTTCAAATAATCCGGAGATGCCACCAAAACATCCGGATACCCAGTCCCAGACGAAAAGATCGGTATCCTGCCACTTGCTCGCATCCCGACCAAATCTGTACCACCCACAGCCGCAATCAATCCGCTACCGACTGTTTTGGGACGCACCAAAAGAACTGTCGCTGACTCGCCGATGAAATTCTCCCCACCCTTAGTCCACCCCCCACGCCGAACCTGGACTGGACTAAGCTTGAGCAGTGAATCCCAAGCTCCGTTGGTGGTAGCATTGCCATACAAAATGACGTTCCGTTCGGCCAAACTTGAAGGGTCGCTTGCGGCAATTGCCAAATAATAATCATCGCTCCAGCAGTCCACCGAGCCGTTCCCTCGGTACCAGAATGTCTCTGCGTCATATCGAGCCTTGCCGAGCATCCAACGGTTCTCTTGCTCATCGCCACGAGTCCCGTAAACCAACAGAAATCGATTGCGAAACGCCTCTTTGAAAACACCGTACTTCTTGCCATCTCTCGATGGACTGCTATCCCTCGATGGACTATCTGGGGTCGCTTGCAACTGCCATCCATCCGAACCTTTCTCGAACCAAACCGTTCGCTCGAGCGTCTCAAGCCCATCGACAACGATCTCTTGGCCATCGATTTGAACGTTCAAGCGTTCCGGTATTTTTGCGTCCGATGCCAAAAGCTTAGATAGCCGGATGCCCCAGGTTGCAATGTTCGAGGTTTTGGCAGTGATCTTGTCGTTCTGCCGATCCCGATCGAGCTCGACAGCCGAGAGCCCAGCGATCTGCTCTTGGCATCCAAGCGTGAACCAATGGCAATCTGGAGAGACATGCGGGCCTGGAGTCGCAAAGCGGATCGTGAAAATCTGTGTAGAATCGGCAAGCTCATGGGCATTAAAAAAGTCGATCATCGCCGGCCAATCGCAGCATTGATTCCCCCACCAATGACCTGCCCCGGGTTGCTCTTTATAGACCCAGTCGGGATGAAATTTCGCAAGCTCCTCTCGCATCGTCCGCGCTTGATCCACCGGTACGTTGTCGTCTGCATCTCCATGCAAAATGTACACACCCTGCGTCTTGAGATTGCTGAGTCTCGCAAGCGTATCGCTTGCACCCAACGGCCTTCGCAGCAACTGTGACAAAGGATCTTGTTGCAGATTCGCCCCGCGGCCTGCATAGCTGGCAAACGATATCCAACCGGCACTTGGTCCGATCGCTGCAAAACGGTCCGGAAACAACGTGCCGATGTGCCAAGTTCCATGGCCTCCCATGGAATGACCTGTCAAATAAGCACGCTTTGGGTCGGTCTTGAACCGAGCCTGTGCTAGCTCCAATACCTCGAGTCCATCCCATCGCCCCCAATCCTCCCAATCAAATCCAAAGCTTCGTCGATTGGTCGGGGAAACCACATAAGTATTTTCCTTGGGAGCATACACTGCCGCTTGCCCTTCTCCTTCGACTCCCGCACCATGCAAGCTCAGAATCATGCCAGGAGCTCTGTCGGTTCGCAAACTCCCTTCCTTTGGAGGGACCACCCCGTAATACTGCACGCTACCATCGATCAGACTGACAAACGTTCGGCGATGCATCTGCTGCGAACTGCGCACTGGCCACTTGACCTCGACTTCATCGACCTTCTCCGGCTCCGAGCCGCCCTGCCTGGCCTTTCGCTCTAGCTCGATGGTGACACTCAGCTCACCACCTGCTAGCTCACGCGAAGAATTCGTCGTGGTAACCAGCTTCACAGGCACCTTGCGCAATGATAGTGGTGGGATGACCGGTACATCGAGCTGGACGGATTCACAACCCTCGGCCCGCGCCCGAATGCTTAACCCATCGAGAGTCTGGTCGCTCGCGTTTACCACAAGCAAAGCACCCAGCCATTCACCCGGTTCGTCTCTCAATACACTAGGGAAGGTTGTGTCACGTAGGCTCAAATACGCAGCCTTCGAAGCCGGTTTGAGTTTAGCCGCGATGCGGCCTCGGCCACTAGAAAACAGTAGCCAATTGTCTCCTGCTTTGAGTTCGACTGGCAGTTCGACTGATCCGTTGGAGTAAACGTCACCGGCTCGCTGAGTTCCGTCGATACGGACTGAACCATGTCCTTGCGCATCGAGTAACCAAACTCCCGACACCGGAGCTTGGACATGCACGGCCAGCAAGCCACCTAAAAGCTCACGCCCTCCAAAGCCCCCTTGTTCGTCGGCATCGACTTTTTTCCATCGATTGAGTCCCTCGGCACTGTCGGAGGATTCCTGATCCGGATCGGGCAACTGCAATTGGTCTTTGATAATTGCCAGTTCGATGGGGTCGACCGGTAGCGAGGAGCGGCCACGTTGCATCCCTTGTCCACTGGAAAGAATCCAACCGTGAGTGAACTTGATTTCGTTAGCTTGGGGCTCTTGCGACATTGCCTCCAGCGAGAAAAAGCGTCCTGCGAAGACCAGAAGGCAACACACTCTCTGAAGAGCCAGACCGTACCCTGCGAATTTTTCCATCCGAAAAGCCCAATTGAAAGAGCGAACGATTGATTCGTAACGATGACCAAGTTTCTACACGGAATCCAGGCATGTTGCAAACCAAGCATCCTCAAACCCTAAAGACATCGTTGAATTCCCGGATTATCCCGGATAAAATCGATCCCTTGCGTAGGACTAGGGGACTCACGCGGCGGGTGGCGTTACTTTTGATTAGCCCTCTTAGCCAATAAATCCAAGGTGAGAGCCGACATTTTCTGCGAACCAGAGAAACTGAAATCTTGTCTTGATTGCTGATCAAGCAGTTTTCTATGAGTGGAATGGTTTCAATTTGATAGGCGATAAATGAACGCAACGAATAGTTACCCAAACAATTTTTTTCGATCGGTATTAGAGGGTAATGATGCAGCTCTCCCTCTAAGAATTGAAGAAATTCTTCGTACACTCAACCCTTCTAAGGCGTTGGCTTCGACCGACGACTTAGATTTTGGGGATTACGTGCTTCTTGGTCACGCGACGGCAGAGGTTTGCGAGTCACCAAGGCCTTTTGTGAGCTTCTTTTGGGGTGGGTTGGACGAAGATCGTTTGTTCCCGTCCTACACACAAGTTCTCTGGCGGGTGGAATGGCAAGCACAATCACTTCAGGTGCTTCAAGCCACTTGGCAGACTAGTTGTGGAGAGCAAGGTCGCTATTGGGTCATTGGCGATAGCGCCTCGGCTGCAGAGGAATTTATCCTAGATGTTCACCGTAAGACGAACGATCCAGGGGACTCCATTTTGGTGTTCAAAGAAGGGGGTTGGCAGCGATCGCGGGAGATGTTTGATCTGGTACAGAGCACAAGCATGTCAGAATTGGTGCTACCTGCGGAACGCCGCAAAGAGATGATCGAGGATTTTCGACGATTCTTGAAATCCCGGAGTTACTACGAAGCTCTCGGGGTGGCATGGCGACGGGGTGCGATTCTGGTTGGGCCACCGGGCAATGGCAAGACCCATTTTTTGCGAGCATTGGTTCATGAATTGGAAGTGCCTTGTTTGTATGTCCAGAGCATCGCGCATCCTTATTATGAAGCGGAGCAGTTGCTTCAGCGAATCTTTCAGCGAGCTCGGGAGCTTCGGCCTTGCATCTTGATCTTCGAGGATTTGGATTCGCTGATCAACCACGAAAATCGATCCTTTTTCTTGAATCAGCTTGACGGATTCGAGCGCAATCATGGATTGATGGTCATCGCGACGACCAATCACCCGGAGAACATTGATGCAGCGATCTTGGATCGTCCGAGTCGTTTTGACCGCAAGTACAATTTCCCCCTTCCAGAGCTTGAGCAACGAGTGAGGTTTCTGGAGATTTGGAAGGACAAGTTGCTGGTTTCTGGGGGGTTGGATGGCGGTTGGGATAGTAGCAAGATACTGGCGGTAGCTCAGCAGACCGAAGGTTTCTCGTTCGCTTACATGAAGGAGTTGATGGTTAGTAGTTTGTTGCAATGGATCGATCAGGAGCAAGCGGTTGAATTGGGGGGCTTATCGAACAAGCAGCAGGTCGAGGGGCGGCTGGATTTCCCGCAGATACTAGCTCAGCAAGCGACACAATTGCAGCAGCAGCGCCGCTGCTCAGGAGCCTAACTACCCGGTGCCTGTCCCCCGTGTCCGCCCAAATCGCCCGGTGCCTAAC
>CAILTZ010000398.1 GCA_903837255.1 uncultured Pirellula sp.
CCGATCTAATCCAATCCCAAAAAAATGAATCAAGACAACCCATTCTTCCGAGCTAGCAAGCTACCTTTTCAAGCACCTGACTTTGCAGCGATCAAGCCCGAACATTTTGCAAGCGCTTTTGAAGCAGGCTTCAAACAACAGCTCGAACAGGTCCGTGCGATCGCCGAACAAAAGGATCCTCCCTCCTTCGAAAACACCTTGGTCGCCATGGAAAAGTCCGGCGAAATCCTAACCCGTGTCTCGGCGGTCTTTTTCAACCTAGCCGGAGCCCATACCAACGAATCGATCCAGGAAATCGAGCAAGCTGTGGCCCCCAAACTTGCTCGTCACTCGGATGATATCTACCTCAACGAGCAACTCTTCGCTCGCGTCGAAGCGCTTTGGAATCAGCGCAAGGAACTGCAATTCAGCGAGGAACAGCAACGGCTCCTAAAGAAGACCTACGAAGATTTCGTACGAGCTGGGGCCAAGCTCTCGGACCAGCAGCAATCTGAGGTTCGAGCCATCAACGAGCGGGTCTCGACGCTGACTACCCAATTTCAAAACAACCTCTTGGCAGTCACCAAAGAACGAGCCGTCTTGGTCGATGATGCCAAGCAGCTCGAAGGGATGAGCGAAGGAGAGGTTGCGGCAGCTAAACAAGCAGCATCCGCTCGCGGGCAAGACGGTAAGTACTTGCTGGCGATCACCAACACCACACGCCAACCGGTCCTGACCTCGCTCAAGAACCGCGAGCTACGTAAGCGCATTTGGTTGGCCAGCGCCAACCGAGCCTTGGGCGAAAATGGTGGAATCGATAATCAACCCATCGTGTTGGAACTAGCCAAACTCAGGGCCCAGCGGTCCAAGCTACTTGGATACAACGATCACGCCTCGTTTACCCTTGAGAACCAGATGGCTGGCAATCCCAAGGCGGCGATGAAGATGCTCGAGGATCTGGTCCCCGGAGTCGTTGAGAAAGTCAAATCCGAGACCTCTTTGATTTCTGACGCGATGAAAGAGGATGAACTGACCGGTCCGGTGCAGCCGTGGGACTGGGAATACTACGCCGAAAAGGTTCGAGCCAAAAAGTATCAAGTCGACGAGAGTGCGATCAAGCCGTACTTTGAACTCGAGAGCGTTCTTCAAAATGGCGTTTTTTACACGTACAAGAAACTCTACGGCGTAGAGTTCAAAGAACGCAAAGATCTACCGGTATGGCATTCCAGCGTTCGGGTTTTTGACGTGATCGGACAGGACAGCAAGCCGATCGGGCTTTTCTATGCGGACTACTTCCAACGGGACTCCAAACGCGGTGGGGCTTGGATGGACTCCCTGGTCTCGCAAGCTCGCCTGTTGCATCAATTGCCCGTCGTGATCAACGTGATGAACGTCCCTACCCCGGCCGAGGGAGAACCGGCCCTGATGAGTCTCGATCATGTGCAGACGATGTTCCATGAATTAGGCCACGGAGTGCATGGCCTGTTCTCGTCCGTCGAATACCCGAGCTTGTCCGGAACGAGCGTCCCTAGGGATTACGTCGAATTCCCGTCGACATTCCACGAGGACTGGGCGATCGAACCCGATATTTTGGCAAACTACGCAAGGCATTACAAAACCGGAGAGGTTTTGCCCAAGGCCTTGCTCGACAAAGCGATTGCGGCCAACAAGTTCAACAAGGGATTCGATTCTCTCGAATACCTTTCGGCGGCTCTTCTGGATCTGGCTTGGCACTCCCTAACCCCAGATCAAATCCCCAGCGATGTCGTCGGATTCGAGCGTGAGGTTCTGGCCAAGTTTGGCGTGGACCTTTCGGCCGTACCGCCGAGGTATCGAAGCAGTTACTTTGCCCACGTATGGTCAGGCGGCTACTCGGCAGGCTATTACGCTTATTTGTGGAGCGAGGTCCTCGCCGCGGATGCTTATGCGTTCATGAAACAATCCGGCGGGCTGACAGCGACCAACGGCGCATCGTTTCGCGACAAGATCTTATCGCGAGGCGGTTCCAGGGAAGTGATGCAGCAGTACATCGATTTCCGAGGGCAGGAGCCTGAAGTAAAAGCACTGCTAATCCGCCGAGGGTTAAAGCAGTAGGCCAACTGCAAGCTTTACCCATTGACGGTCAAATAACGGTCGAACTCGAAGCAAAACCGCAACTAAACCACGCATCGAGTTGAGTGAATACACGCTTCTGCTAAATACAAGCATTCTAAAAGTCAAGAAAATTACAAATATTTCTAGATTTTCCGACCTATTGTTGACGTTAAAATCGGATTGCGATATGCTCTCTGTCGTCGAATATAAAATCTTCGTTTTCGGAGGTTTCGCAGAAGTGGACTCGGCTGTGGACAGTCGGGTGATGTTTGTCATATAGTTTTCGTGGAGTATTTGCGAATGAAACGGCTCGTTTTTGGATTGTTAGCTGGTTTGGCTGTCACCTTGGCAACCAGCTTGTCAGGTTTTGCAGGATACACAGGCGCCGGCGGCATTGTTGTGGGAGCGCCTTCAGGACTCTCCCCGAATTCTGGGCCTCTCGGTCAAGCGTTTGCCGTACAGGACACTGCGGGCGATGCGGCGTTTACAACTGGAGGCAATTCTGGAAACTCCGGCGATTTTGCTTCGGGATTCAATTTTAAGAACTTCTTCTCGGGTACGTACAACTTCGGTGCTCCCAGCACAGTTGGTGCTTCTGGCTCGTTTGGGACCTTATCGACCTTCGGTACCTTCAGTGGCAACGTAACTGTGGACACTGGAGTTACGGGTGACAACGCTGCAACTTCCCGTCAAATCATTTTCTCCGGGACGTTCACACCCGGTAGCGATGCCGCGTACAGTGGCAACACCACTTCCCTGGCCGCGCTCTTCCAGGTGACGATCAGCAAGACGAGTGCCGGCGGTGGGTGGACCGGGGCTTGGTCCTTGGACACCACTGCGAATGCAGCGGCTGTTCCTGAGCCAACTTCGATCGCTATTTTCGGCCTCGGTGCCGTCGGTGTTGCAGTTCGCCGCTTCCGCCGCAAGTAACCACAGCCTCATTTCAATTAGAAAAATTCAAGACGCACTCCAACCGGAGTGCGTCTTCTTTTTTGAATCTGCAGTTCCCCTTCGTGGAACTACCTTCCCGTTCCTAGCACATTGCCGTCAGCATGCTCGCGAACGGCTAGCTATATCCTTTACGTGTGGAGTTTATCCTTCCCAAGAGGAACCGTCCCAGGCGACTACGCGGTCGAGCCACTCGACTAGCGCGTCGCTGAACATGCCTAAGAGCAACTCCCCTTTCTTGGCCGATGCTGCGCTAGGTACGCCGATGTGGCCCGGGACAGTACGATCCTTGGTCTTCCAAGCCCGCGAGCCTGGTCGGAACGGATCCCCTGGTTCGACCGTTGCGAGAGTTTCATAAGGCCCAACCAGCTCAGGTCTCAGGGCTAGAACCATCGAGGTCTCCCATTCACAAGCATGCCCCATCTCTCGTTGAACGATGCCGGGATCCTGAATCCATGGCTCGACACCTAATCCCCAATAGGTGGTCATCAGGAAAAGCAAATCATCTCTGCTTGAGTACTTTTGTCTTACTTCAAACGTCGCTTGCTTGACAGGTACATCGTTTCCGCCGTGTCCGTTGATAAAGACGATGCGCCGGAAGCCTTGTTCGATGGCATTGTCCATCAGACTGCACAGCATATCGAGATAGACTCGTGGGGCGGCCGACAGCGTGCCGTTGAAGTCCAGATGGTGGTGTGAATTGCCCAACCACATCACCGGTGCAAAGAGGACCCGGTCTTGCATACGAGCCGAAACTCGATCGATGAGGGCTTGGGTCAGGAGCGTATCGGTCCAAACCGGCAGGTGATGTCCATGCTGCTCGATGGCCGCCAAGGGGAAAACGATCGGGGTGTTTGGGGCCAAAGCGGCAATTGCCGGAGCCTGCATTTGATGAAATAGCACGATGGGACCTTTCGATGGGGTTATTCGACGAACTCTACTCGACGAACTCTTTGGGCAAAGGGGCTTGGTTGCTCTCGGACCAAGCTCGGGTGGTCATGTCGAGTTTTTTCTTGCTCGGTGCATTGGGATCATCTAGCAACAGCCAAACGA
>CAILTZ010000399.1 GCA_903837255.1 uncultured Pirellula sp.
ATCGATGCCATAGGCGGCAAGAGGTTGCTTGACGAAGAGCTGAAACAGTTGTTTGACGATCGCATTTTTGAACTCTGGCGAGTCACTTAGAAACTCACCGAACTCCTTGACGTTTTGAAATTGGACTTGGTCGCCAAAGCTCGTAACGTACGAACCGCTAGCATCGATCGGTTTGCCCGATTCATCGGCTCGGTAGCGACCGATCGCATCGTAGTTTTCGAACACAAACCCGAGCGGGTTGATCACTCGATGGCAGGATTGGCACATCGCTCCACTGGTTTGTTTAGCGACTCTTTCACGAGTGGTTAGCCCCGGTGCAGTCTCTTCGGAGATCGGGACGATGGCATCGACCGGTGGACGGAGCGTTCGCCCAAGAATCCTTCTTGCGAGGAACACCCCTCGATGGATCGGCGAGCCGCTGTCATGATAAGCGTAGTAAGACTGCACGTAGGGATGCGACAGCACACCGGCTGCTCGCTCGAGGGGCATCGATACTTTCTGGAAAGGTGCCTCAGCGCTCAGGCCTCCTCCAAAGACGCTTGCTAAGCGGCCGTTGAGATAAATCGAGTCGGTGCGGAGCAATCCGCGAACATCGACATCACCCTTGGAGTACTCCTCCAATAGCATTTCGAGACTCAGTCGCAGGTCCGACTCAAGAGCCTGATCGAACATGGCGAAGCGTTCTTTGGACTTGCTCAGATCTTTCGATGCATGAACACCCAACCACTCAAGATAGAATCGCTCCAACTTGCGTTCAAAGCGTTGATCTTTGAGCATCTGATCGATCATAGGGCGAAGTTGTTCGGGCGTGTGTGCTTCTTGCTTGGCAGCCCTTTCGAGCATCCATGGATCTGGGAGCGAATCCCAAAAGGCCAGAGCCAAGCGGGCGATATTCTTTTCGTCGGTCGTTCCGACGGTTGCTGGATACTGAAACTCTGGGGAGGTCAGGACCATCAGGCACACCTTCTTGATACCGACTTCGATCGGCGTATCGGGTTTGAAGTGTGTATCGATGAAACGAGTTTTGTCCTCGTCGCTCAGCGAGCGGCGCAGGGCTGCGGAAACCCACAGGCCACACCATTTTTTCACCTGCTCGATGTTGCTCGCATCATTGGATTCCTTGGGCATCCAACGTTTAGGGTCGCTCGACAGCTGATTTCCTACCTCGATCGCCGAAGCGATCAACGCCTCGAACCACTCTCTAGAAATACTCGTCCCGCGTTCATAACCGACGCTTGCGTCGTCAGGGGGGAATGCCGTCGAGGTCAGCGGGACTTGTGGTGCCCAGGTCGGCGAGAGGAATCGTTCTGGAATGGGCTCTGCTACGCCTGCGGGTGGCTTCCAAGTCAGACTCAGCTTGGCCTTGGGCTCCTTGTGCCTCGATGCATCCAAGACAAATCGGTAGACTTGGCCTGCGACCAAAAAGATGCTCGCTGAGTTCGTGCTATTGTCATAGGAGACCACACCCGCATCGATCAGCGGCGTTCGTTCATCGTTGATAAAGAACTTGGTATTGATCGTCGAGTCGAGGGTAAACTCGTAGAGACCCGTCGAGGGTGCAAGGATGGTTCCCGACCATCGGATCTGCCACCGCTCATGATCGACCTCCGGGAGCGGTTTCCCGTCCGGCCAATCCCAAACGAGCCTCCCATCGAGCTTCTTCTCGACCTCTTTGCGGTCCTTGTTCCATTCACCTTGAGCGATCACGCGTTGCAAACCCCTTTCACTCTCTTTCCAGGTTTGCGCTCTGCCGTTGCAGATAGCCATCAAGTCCGAGACACTGCGTCGGTACTGGTCGGCGGTAAGGCGGCTGAAGGCTTTTTTCGGTGGAGCGTTTCGAAGCTGGGCGTAGGGCGAATAGAACTCGTCGTAAACGTACTGAGCGATGGCTTGGGCCTGCTCAGGCGAAAGGCTCTTGGGCGAATCCTCGGGCATGGTCTCATGGATCACTGTGGAGAGTTCTTTCACAGAAAGATCTCCAACGAGAGCTTGTTCACGACGGTCCTTGACCCCCTGACCTACAGGCCCGTGGCACTGACCACATTTGGACTCGTAGATCTCTTTGCCTTGTTGGGGCTCTTGTGGCTGGGGCTCAAGGGCCAAAACCGAGTCGTTCACTAGGAAGGTTAGACACAGGATGGTTAGATAGAGGGAGGTTAGCAAGAAGGAACGCCAGCGAGAAAGGGCCGTCGGGTTCTGAGTGGCTTGCGAGAGTTTTGGGGGCAGGGCAAGCCACATTTCTTACTCGAGGGGGTAAGCGGGTAGGTTGATGTCGAGGTTAGCCGGGGGTGGGAACAAAGCAAAGACTCGGCAGGAGCCGCTTGGGGAGGGACTAGCGGTTCATTGGGGTGGGAGGGATTCCAGCCGTGGGAATTGGCTGGAAGAGTGATAAATGCTACGCACAACGGTCGGTGGCTGTCAAGCAAAGGCTTGGTGATTATTTCGGCAGGATAAAGTGGCAGAGCTGAGATTTTCGGGAAATGCCAGCAAAACAAAGGCGTGTAAAATTCTGCGGAAACGTCAAAGTTGGGTTGTCCGGCAAAGTCAGCTCAAGTTCTCCAGATACCGGGCCGATGGAACGCGATATGGGAACAACTCCACGCACAACGAGAGATTCGCTTTGGGAGCGTTTGAGCGGCGCGTTTGTCAAGGTCGCCAGCGCTTGGGGGAGCGTCGTTATCCAAGGGATCAACACCTTGGGTGACATATCGTTGTTTACTTGGCGGATGCTCTTGTGGATGGTAACGGCCAAGCCTCGGAGCGGGACACTCATGCCGAATTTTTATTCGGTGGGAGTATTGAGTCTTCCGGTGGTGGCCTTGACCGGTACGTTCATCGGGATGGTGCTAGCGATCCAGAGTTACCATCAGTTCAAGACGATGGGATTGGAGTCCAAGCTCGGTGCTGTCATAACGATGTCGCTGGTACGGGAGTTAGGACCGGTGCTTGCTGCGACGATGCTTGCAGGTCGCGTTGGGAGTGCGATGGCGGCGGTGATAGGAACGATGCGTGTGACCGAGCAGATCGATGCGTTGGTCGCGATGGGCGCCAACCCGATCCATTATTTGGTGGTCCCTCGATTTTTAGCATGTGTTCTATTGATCCCGGCGCTGACGATCATGGCAGATTTCATGGGGATTGTCGGCGGATACTTTTTCAGCGTTATAGTGTTTGGGATAGACCATGCAGCGTATTTGAAGAACAGTCGGGATTTTGTCGGCGGCTTTGATTTTTTCACCGGTATTTTCAAGAGTGTATTTTTTGGGGCGATCATTGCGATTGTGAGTTGTTATCGTGGATTTCACTGTCAAGCTGGAGCCGAGGGGGTAGGGCGAGCCGCCACGGCGGCGTTTGTGCAGAGCTTTGTGATGATTTTGGCTATCGACATCGTCTTGAATATGTTTCTTGACGGCATTTACTTTAGTTTATGGCCTACGAGTGGCTCGAAGCTTTTGTGAGCGCGGATCGAAAGGAGCGGCAGTGGTAACCACGGTGATATCCCAGAGCGACCGGAGCAAGCCTCCGATCATCGAGACCCAGGGGCTGTGCATCCGCTTTGGCCGACAGGTCGTTCTTAACGACATCAATTTATCGATCGCACGTGGCCAGACGATTGCGATCATTGGCGAGAGCGGGTGTGGCAAGACGA
>CAILTZ010000400.1 GCA_903837255.1 uncultured Pirellula sp.
CCGCGGTTTTTTTCACTGCACTTCTCACTTCTCACTTCACCGCTTGGCGCCTTGGCGAGAAACCCTCTGCTGGCCGTCCTGGTTGCTGCCCGGGGTTCTTGAGTCTCACGCAAAGAAAGAATTGATAGTAAAAACGCGGTCGCGTCTGACCGCAAATAGGGGGCTTTGCGTCCCAGGGGATTTTAAACTACAACTCAGCCCTTCATTCCTCCGTTCAATCTCAGACAACCTCTCAAGGAATTTGGCATCAACGTGGAGCCTAGGACTCGGATCCAAGACATCAGAGAACTCCTTCAAACGGCCTGGCCGTTGATGCTCTCGACGGGCCTGTTCTCGATCACTCTGTTCGTCGACCGACTGTTCCTGTTTCAGTACTCCGATGCGGCGGCCGCGGCGGCCATGTCGGCTGGGACCCTTTTTTGGTCTGTAACCTGTTTGCCAGCGGGAATTTGCGGTTACACAAGCACCTTTGTTGCACAGTACCTTGGGGTCCGAAGAGTCGATCGTGCCATGCATGTGGTCTGGCAAGCCTGCCTGCTGGCACTGGCCCTGTCACCGATCCTGGTTCTGCTCGGACTATTTTCCTATCGGCTCTTCGTGGCCTTTGGCCATTCCCCCGAGCTTGCCAAATTCGAGTACGAATTCTTTTTGGGATTGGTCCCGGGAGCCTGTGCAACGATCCTCAGCTCGGCTCTCGTCGGGCTCTTTGCCGGTAGCGGCCGGCCGATCGTGCTGCTGTATTGCGATGCGATCGCCACGGCAACCAACGTCGTGCTCGACTATGGAATGATCTTTGGAAACCTAGGCTTCCCAAGGTGGGGTGTTGCCGGCGCGGCGATCGCATCGAGCATTTCACTGTCGCTTAAATGCATACTCTTGGCCATCTTTGCCTATTGGTACCTGCGTAACAATCGTTTCGGTGCATGGCCAATCGACTCGAGCGTGAGCAACAAACTGCGGGACATCTTCAAACTGGATTTCCCTCTGATGCGGAGATTGATCCGCTTTGGCTGGCCGGCAGGAGTTTCCGTAGTGGCAGAGGCTTGGAGTTTCGCCATCATCATGATGATCGTCGGAAACCTCGGTGAGCGGCCCGCAGCGGCGACCACCCTGGCCTTGGGGGTCAATGTCCTGGCCTTTATCCCTCTGATCGGATTGGGCATCGCAGTGGGCGTGTTGGTCGGTAAGTATCTAGTCCAATCCGAACTGGCTACCGCACAGCGGGTCGTCCAAGCTGCACTGACGATCGGCGTCATTTACAGCGGCGTCTTTGCGGTCCTTTACGGGCTATTTCCAGATCAAGTCATGAACGTCTACGCAATCGGAAACGATCCGGTCCGCTTTGAGGCGATCAAGCCGGAGCTCAAACCGCTCTTGTACTTCATCGCTGCTTACTGCGTATTCGATTCCTTCCAAGTCATCTTCTCAGGGGTGCTCAAGGGGGCCGGAGATACACTCTTTGTTCTGCTAGGACACGCGATCGCAGGCTTTGGAACCGTGGGATTGGCGATCGTAGGGCAAAAGCTATTCGGCTGGGATGGCTTGTACTATTGGTGGGGAGTCATCAGCGTGTGGGTCGTCCTCCTGGCGATCATTTTTACCGCCAGATACTTGCACGGTGGCTGGAAGACCAAGCGGGTGATCGAACCGGATCTGTTGGCGGATGCATAAGCCCTGCATCAGCCCTTGATCAGCCCTGGGGCTCGGTCATCGAGAATGGATCGAGGGCCTTGCTGAGCACATCCTCGTCGAGAATCTTCTGCTCGATGCACAGTTCTCGAATCGTCTTGCCCGAAGCAAACGCTTCTTTGGTCAACTTCGCTGCCTTCTCGTAACCGATGTAAGGATTCAGGCTCGTGACCATCGACAAGCTCTGCTCGACGCTCGCGTCACAAGCCGTCGGGTTGGCTTCCAAGCCGTCCATGCAAAATTCGATAAACGCGCTAATTCCATTCGAGAGCAACTCGATACTTTCGAGAATCGCATGTCCCATAACGGGCATCATGATGTTGAGCTGGAAATTCCCCCCTGCGGCTCCTGACAAGGTCATGGTAGCGTCGTTGCCAATCACCCTTGCGGTTAGCTGCATCATGCTCTCGCACATCACCGGATTGACCTTGCCAGGCATGATCGATGAACCTGGTTGTCGATCCGGAAGGATGACTTCAAAAAAACCACAGCGAGGCCCCGAGCCCAACCAGCGAATGTTGTTGGCGATGTTGAACAAGCTCATCGCGATGGTCTTGATCTGTCCATGGGATTCGACCAAGCCATCGCGCTGGGCGTTGGCCTCGAAGTGATCGGCAGCTTCTGCAAACGGAATCCCCGTCTGCTTGGCCAACGCTTGGCTGACCCGCTTGCCAAACTCCGGATGGGTATTGATACCGCTTCCGACTGCCGTTCCACCGACGGGCAATTCATACACCGCCTTGGCCGCCACCTTGGCCCTCTCGATCGACAAAGCGATCTGCCTTGCATACCCCCCAAACTCTTGACCCAATCGCAAAGGGGTCGCGTCCATCAAGTGCGTTCGACCGATCTTGATGATGCGGTCCCAAGCTTTCGCCTTCTCAGTGAGCGAGGAATGGAATCGCTCGAGCTGTGGGATCAGTCGGGTGTGGATCTCATATGCCGCCGCGACATGGATCGCCGTCGGGAAAGTGTCGTTGGTACTCTGTCCCATGTTTACATGGTCGTTCGGATGGATCGGCTTGACCTTGTCGAGCCGATCTCCTCCCAAGATCTCGATCGCTCGATTCGAGATCACTTCGTTGATGTTCATGTTGCTCGATGTCCCAGAACCCGTCTGAAACACATCGACCGGGAACTGATCATCCATCTTGCCGTCGATGATCTCCTGACAAGCCGCACACATGGCTTGGACCTGCTGCTCATCGAGCGGGTTCTTGCCAGTCTTGGTCAGCTTCCCAAGATCGAGATTGACCGTCGCACAAGCCAACTTCACACGTCCCATGGCTCGGATCAATGCCACCGGAAGGTGCCAACCAGAAATCGGAAAATTCTCCACCGCACGCTGCGTCTGGGCGCTGTAATAAGCTTTCGCCGGAACGAGTACTTCGCCCATCGAGTCGACTTCGGTTCGGAATTCCGACATGCTTTTGGTCCTAAATGATTTCATTGTTATGAATTGAAGGGAAAACGGGCTTTCGGCTGGAAAAAACCAGCATCTCTTTTATAGCAAGCTTGGAAAATCTGACCATTCGTCTTGGGAATTCCGCGATTTTATCGAGCTTGGCCCTACCCGAACCCACGGCCTCCCACTAGGATTCCCCGCAATGTGAAACACTTTTGTGTGAAACGCTTGGAAAGCCAAGGTTCTTAGACTGCGATTTTCAGTAGACCGTCGCCGACGGTTCTGCCCGCACGAGCCCCACTTTCCGACGTTCTCTTGGGGGATTTGCAATCCCCCAACGCTGGAAAGTGATTGAGTTTACCTGCTCGAACCTGCACACGGCTTGCCCTAGCTCGGATCTTCATCCGGCTTTGCTAGTTAATGTGTGCCCTACTGAAAGTCTGCAATGAAAACGCAACCCAACGGTGCTGAAATTACGTCCGAAGACCATGCATTGGCAGCCGCAATCCTGGCGGATATCCCCTATGTCGTTACCCATCCGCCTGCGATCAAGAAGGACAAATCCAAGTCCAAAAAGGTCCCTCGCGAACTGTCTGCCGAGGTGGCTTCGCCCAGCACCACTGCACCAGCAATCGCAGCACCGGTAGCCGCAGCTCCAGTAGCCGCAGCTCCAGTAGTCGCAGCACCAGTAGTCGCAGCACCAGTAGTTGCAGCACCAGTAGTTGCAGCACCAGTAGTCGCAGCTCCAGTAGTCGCAGCTCCC
>CAILTZ010000401.1 GCA_903837255.1 uncultured Pirellula sp.
TCATCACCGGCAAGACAATCGAAAATACAAAAATGATCGTGGCGACAAACCAACTCCCTTGGGCGTAAAGCTCAAAGATTCCGCCGACAATGCTGCTATGGTAACGGTGTCCGAGTTTCTCAATCTCTAGAATCGGAAGAAAAATTGCCGCCGGAAACAAAAGCAGGGCCGCGATCGCCGCTGCCGCTGTGCGCTCTCTTGCCCTTTGCGACCTCGCCGGCTTGGCGATCATCGTTCCACAGCGTGTGCAAGCATACCCAACCACACTACCCTCTGCGGCTGCATCGTCCCGGACTTCAGCCAACCTGTGCACCTTGCCACAACAGTGACAGGCCTTGAGCACCGACTGGAGGCTAGCTGGCGGGGTCCCCGATGAACTCATCGACTAAGCTCCCTCGGGATTGCGATCCGATACGAACTCATCCATCGCCAACTTGGCCCGCTCATAGTCGCACTGGCGTACCACCACCTGAGCGTACCCCCCAGCATCCGGCCAGCCTGTACTACCCCCCACGCCACTGTGAAACGCAGGGATCCCTAGACCCTCCAACGATCCGATCAGCAAGTGAGCTTCGATGTCGGTCAAATAATCTGTCAATACCACCAGTCGATTCGGGTCGCTAGCCATTGAACTCTTGAGCCTTTCTAATGATCCTGTCTGCCGCGATTGTACACCGATTCGATAGCCTCATGGACAAAGATGCTCCTGAATCCTGCTCCTTGGGGATTCTCCAACCCCGCAATCTAAGCAACAATACAGGAAAGATTGTATCGATCGCGAGGAATTTCGATGGCCGACGAACCGCAAACCCTATCCGACTCCAAAGATGCCGACGCGGCCGGCAAGTACACCGTCGTGGCCCGCCGCTATCGACCCAAAACATTCGAGGAACTTGTCGGCCAAGACACCGTCGCCCAGGGGCTCCTGCGAGCAATCCAAACCAACCGCGTCGGCCACGCTTATCTGTTCACCGGAGCTCGAGGGGTCGGCAAAACCAGCACCGCTCGGATCTTCGCCAAAGCCCTCAACGCATCGACTGACGGATCCGGTCGTTTCGATCAAGGCTCCGAAATCTCCCTGGCGATCGACTCGGGTGACGATATGGACGTGATCGAAATCGACGGAGCAAGCAACAATGGAATCGAGTCGATACGCCATCTGAGAGCCAACGCGTCGATCCGTCCCACCCGATCGCCATTCAAGATCTACATCATCGACGAAGTCCACATGCTCTCTACCGCGGCATTTAACGGACTGCTCAAAACGCTCGAAGAGCCCCCAGCTCACGTCAAATTCATCTTCTGTACCACCGACCCAGAAAAAATTCCGATCACCGTCCTTTCACGCTGCCAACGCTTCGACTTTCCGCCCGTCCGTACCGATCAAATCCTAGACCGCTTGAAATTCATCTGCACCAGCGAAGGAACTCAGGCCGACGAGGACGCCCTCAAACTCATCGCAAGGCGTGCCGCCGGTTCCATGCGAGATAGCCAATCGCTCCTCGAACAAATGCTCAGCTTCGGTGGCAAACATATCTCGGTGGCCGAAGTCCACGCAATGCTCGGTACCGCCGATGAAACCCGCTTGGCTACATTCGCCGAATGCATGGTACGCCGCGATGCGGCCAAGGCCATCACGGAACTTAACGCAGCGATCAGCGACGGTGTCGATCCAGGACAACTCGCCGAGCAGTTTCTCGGCTACCTTCGCGATGTGATGACCCTGGCAGTCGGTGCACCCCCAGATTTGCTCCGAACCGCCGACGCAATCCGAGTCGAAGA
>CAILTZ010000402.1 GCA_903837255.1 uncultured Pirellula sp.
TCCGAAAAAACTCCCGGAATTGGCCAGATCCGAGCCAATCGCCTCGATCTACCAGGAGCTCCCAAAAACCATACTAGAAAACGCTGACAGCGGAGTCGAAAAGAGCAACTCCCTCCAATTCGCATCGGTCAGGAATCGAAAAGCAAAGAAGCCGAGCCATACGATCAGCATTCCATCGACCAGCCGCTTGGTCAGCCCCAAACGTCTTTTGTGACGCTTGGCCTGAGACTCTCCTCGGGATTCCGACTTGGCAACACCGCAGCCTTGGACATTTGGCTCCCATGCAATCACTCCGAAATGGCTCAAGCCGAGCTCGCTAAGCAAGGCATTGACATCGGGTTCGCTTGTTTTCGACAGACGCTCTGGCGCCGGGCCCTTGAGGTAAACCACCAACCCGGCACAACTCAAAAAGGTAAAAGCAACTACGCACAGCGTCTGGGAAATCGACGCCTGGGAGCTGATCACTCCCCTGCGAGGTGATCCGGTGATCGCGATTGTCCCGGATGCCTGCATCTTGGTTTGCTGAATGTTGTTTTCAATCCGCTCGATCCGCTTGGCACAACGATCCAAGTCACTGAGCATCGCGTCCCATGCCGTTCGATGAAGCGACTCCTTGGATTCCCCAGAAATTGACTCGGGGGCAATTGACTCAGCGATCAGGCCAGCATTGATCTTTCGATAGGTCACCGCTTGGGCTCTGGTCGTCGTCTCATCGGTCGAGCTTGCTCGATCCTCGAGCGATTCGCAATCGAGGGCACTCTTCTGGCGAGCTCGGTCGAGTTCAAAGAGGGCCATTTGATGCTCGATCGTCGCAAAACGCCAACGTTCGGCTCGAAGCAGAGCTTCGTCACCGTGCGAATCAACCCCCTGGATTGTAGGTTCGGTCAGTCGCTGGAGTTCCGCGTGGATCTGTTCCAAGGACGCGCGAGAGCCGATTCCCAATCGCAGGCGCACATGCTCCAGACTACTACCCTGGGAACCTACCGGCGAACTTTTCAAATCGCGATGGTAGTGAATCCACCGAATCGTATCGCTTTGAATCCTCGGCAGCTGCGAGAGCTTTTGCAAGGTCGCAAGACGCTGGCTCGATACCACCGCGCTTGCCACAAGAACTGGATCGGCCCGTTGGATCGGAAAAAGATTCAAAGCCCATAGGGCGATAAGCAGTGCGAACAACCCAAGTTGCTTGCCCAAGAACTGGCTGTATAACCGCATCGTTGCCTCGATAAGAAAAGCCGGCGTTTGATCACCGGCCCTGATAGACCTTACGGACTAAAACGATTTTTCGGCCTAAACAGCCCTGCAACATGAGGGATTCCGGACTTGTCCTGGTTTGCACGCAAACCCCTAAAAGGCCCGCCAATGCCCCGAACCACCCATGCTCTGCCCAGGCCACCTAGGCTGATTCCAACCAGGGGCAAAAAAATTGGGGGCAAAAAAATTGGGGGGAGGAAGCACTCGGGCAGAGAAATTGGGGGCAGGAAAGCCGGGGCTTTGATAGGGGCTCACGCGGTAGGAGTACGAAGGCACACCCAAAGGGATTCGATTCGATGAACCCACTGGATAACTGATCCTCGGAGCACAGCGGTACTCCCTCTCGATCACCCGCTCGATCGCCCGACAAAGATTCCTCATGCGCGTGTCCATCCCGTCAGCGAGGGACTTGAGCGTGCGGTCCGAGCACAAGCAAGGATCGGTGTAGATCGCTACGCGCAGTTGAGCCCATGTCCCTTCGAGTTGCCGATAAAGCCCCTGGACTTGGTTGCAGGGTGCCCCGCACTTGAGGCTTTGGACCAAGGTGCATGCAAGTTGGTCGAGGGCCATCGCATGCCGCACAAGGTGACTACGGGGTGCCGTTCGCTGGATCCGCTTGGCAATGGCCTCGGCTCGATGCTCCACCGCAGATGCTTCTCCAATGGCACAAGCCCATGGATTCCCAGCCCAGGCGGCATGGACCATCGCCAAGGTGGCAAGGAGGAAAGCTAAGGGTCTGTGTATCAAATTACGCATGGTCGGACTGCCCCCAATAACAAAAGCCAATCAAAATAGAATGCCACCAAGTCCACCTGCACAACCCGTCTGTTGACTTCGCGGACTCGTGCTGTAATCCATACAAGTGCTGTACCAAAGTTGAATTTATTTTGAAAATCAACTTTTTTATTCAAGTCTGCTCGAATAGCGCTTTGGCAGGGGCTTGTACGAGTGTCACCGGCCTGAGTACAGTGCATTCGAATTGAGCACGTTCAGTTCGCTAGCGGCCCCAAAGGAGCATCCATGAGTGTTAAGGAACATCGAGAGCAAGCCGAACAGAGTCTGACGGTGGCGATCTTAACCGTCAGCGATACAAGGACGCTCGAAAACGATCTCGGGGGTAACCTAATCCAGAGTTTGCTCGAACAGGCCGGTCACCAAATCAGCGAACGAAGGATCGTCAAGGACCAGAGCCACGCGATTCGCATGGCATCAACGCAGTTGCTCGAAGCCCCAGGCGTTGATGCTCTGTTGGTCACCGGTGGCACCGGCTTGGCCGCTCGCGACCAGACCACCGAAGCGATCGAGGGGCTCTATGATGCCAGGATTCCGGGCTATGGAGAGTTGTTTCGGATGCTCTCGTACCAGGAGATTGGAGCCGCAGCGATGCTCAGTCGCGCAAGCGGGGGCCGGCACGGCCAGCAAGTGGTCTTGACCATGCCAGGCTCGCCGGCGGGTGTACAATTGGCCATGGAGAAACTGATTATCCCCGAGCTACCCCATCTGGTGCATCATGCAGGCAAGTAAACGATCGGCTGTGATTCCAAGCCTGCAACTGAGAATGCTACTGGCAATGTCATTAGGAATGCTCCTGGGGGCTATGGGCAGCTCCGGGTTGGCCCAGGAGCCACCACTGGCCAAGGCCGATGCTCAGGGTTTTACGAAACGCTTGAGCCGAGCGAGCGAATCCCGCGTGAAGATCCATTTCGACGTTTCGTACTGCCAGCAGAATGATCCGCTCCAAGTGGCCGATGTGTACATGCCACCGACAAGGGATATCGAACATCAGCCCCTGTATCCAGGAATCTTGGCGATCCATGGAGGAGCTTGGGCTGCCGGGGACAAACGTTTTGACGCTCTGCACTGTCGCAAGATTGCCGAGCAAGGATACGTAGTCATGGCGATCAATTATCGATTAGCACCCAGAGACAAGCATCCGGCGCAGATCGACGATTGCCGTGAGGCGCTGCGCTGGCTGAGCGAACATGCACAGGAGTACCACATCGATCCGGACAAGCTAGGGGTATGGGGCTACTCGGCCGGCGGCCATTTGGCCGCCTTGCTCGCTACGGACCGCAAGCCCGAGGATCCGCCGATTAGAGTCTGCGTCGCAGGTGGTGCACCGGTTGATCTGAGGATGATTCCAGAGGACTCCCGCGTCTTGGCAGGTTTTCTCGGTGGGACTCGCAAGGCCCTCAAAGATGTTTACTTGCAAGCCTCTCCGATCGAGCATGTCAGCCCCGACGATCCACCCATGATGCTCTACCACGGGGATGCCGACGAGTTGGTCCCGATCGAGTATGCTTCCAAAATGCACAAGAAGCTTCAAGACTCTGGGGTGGCTTGCGATTATCTCGTGCTCGGTGGCAAGTCCCACATCATGGCATTCGTCGACGCCAAAGGAATCACTAGATCGATCCAGTTCCTAGATCAGCATCTAAAGAAGTAACACCAAACGCTTAAGAGTTAGCGGACTGGACTTCCCGGGGACGGATAACCATACCCTTGATTGGCCATCACGGCATTGGAACCAGTGGGCGAATAGGGGGAAGGCTGCTCGACGATGCTGAACTCAGCCCAAATCGGATTGTGATCCGATACCTTGATCGCCTCGTCCATCGTGATCCCAAAAAACGCAGTCATCTCCAACACCCCAGCCTTGCCACTAAACTCATTGGTCGGCCCTCGATCGAACAGAATGTTGTCGTAGAGTTCGGTGCGGCGCGTATTGGTCGGCTGGTCGCTGATCACCCAATAAATGCCGGGTACCTTTGCCAAGTTCCCGAACTTCGAGGGCGCTGCATTCAAATCGCCCATCATCAATACATCATCCTCCTTGGCAGTAGTCCACTCGTACTCCCGCACCGCATGAAGCACCGTATGCATCACCGGCAACTCGAGCTTGACCTCTCCAGGATCGGTGTGAATGTTCATGAGGGAAAAAGTAAACGGGGGATATCCGGCAGGTACCCGCGTGGCAAATCGGCCTACCAATGGCTCACGATGCAATAGATCCGCCGTGTCGTTGACGGTGTAACTAGCCGCAGGACTCGATAAGATCCGATTCGTGTCGTAGACGTAGCAATACTGCTCCTTGGAATCCGTCCAACCGAGCCTCGGTCGAAGAATAAAGTCGTAGCGTGCTCCTTGGGCATTGACCAACTGGATCAATTGCGGCAAGACCGTTTGGTCCGTCGCACGGACCTCTTGGATGGCAACAACGTCAAAGAGTCGCAAGATCTGGACGATGCGATCGACCACTACCGGATCGGATACTTTTTTCACGCCGAAGGCTTGGATGTTGAAACTGGCAATCAAGATCGTCTGCTGAGTGCGAACAGGGACCGCCGATGCTTGGGTGCCATCGGCCGGACGCATCGATGTCATCGAACGGGTCCGAGGTGCGCCGGAGGGGTCGCTGCTGTACCCTGAGGGATACCCCGACGTAGCCCCTGAGGATGTCGCCACCGGGACCGGGACCGAGCCCGAAGCGTTGAATCCACTTGCACTGAGGTCTTCGACCATATCGCATCCAGCCAAACACAGCCACGGCGCTGCAAAGAGCGCAACGCACCCCGGCCAGCCCCATGCCTGCCAATGCCTAGCTTTTGCGATGGCTGGCAAAGGATACCAGCCAAGGTTTCGGAACATCCCTAGCCTCCATGCTTGGGAAACCCTAGAACCATCGATTAAGCTATTCCGTAGCTTGACGGTCGGATTGCTCGGTATCGAAATCCGCAGCAACCAACGAAGTCTTTAGCTTTTCAAGAGGCTCGGGCACAACATGAATTTCTCGGCGATGAATTTCTCGGGGCGAGCTGGCTGAATGAAAATCGATCTGCTCATCACCGAAATCCACACCGGCGGAGCCGAACGATGCTGCACGCAATTGGCGATCTATTTGAGGGAAAAAGGGCACGCCGTCCGGGTCGTCTCGATCGCTCCTGCCCCCTCGGGGGCTACCGAAGAACTCCTCTGGAAAAAACTTCAGGCTCACAGCGTCGATGTTCATTTTTTAAACGCTAGCAAATCCAGGCAGTTACCTTGGGCCCGACATAAGCTCCTGCGATTAATCCAGCAGAGCAAACCCGACATCGCTCAAAGCTTTCTCTGGCACGCCAATGTGTTGGGTGCGTGGTGCTATCCCAAGCATCGCGTGCCGGTCCTGGCCGGGTCCCGAGTCGCCGAGCCTAGACGATGGCGAAGCTCCCTGGCTTGGACTTGGCGAGACCGCGTCGAAAAAGTCGTCTGCGTCAGCCAGGAAGTTGCCCAGTGGAGCAGGGACAGCGAAGGCATTGCTCAA
>CAILTZ010000403.1 GCA_903837255.1 uncultured Pirellula sp.
AGGGTGGGTAAAGAGGCTTTGCCACGCTACCCAAGATTTCTTCCAGTTCAAAAATCAACAATCATCACTCGACAATCATCACTCGACAATCATCAATCCATCCCTCGCGATATGCGCGGTCGGCCCCCTCACCCCCCTTCTCCCCCAGCCAAAGCCCTGGGGGCGAGGGGAGGCGGTGAAGTGTGAAGTGTGAAGTGCAGCCAATAGAAAAACTCGGGGACAGTCCCTCGTCGCAACACATCCCTTGGCGTGCTTTGCGCCTTTGCGGTGAGACTCAGGAACCCGGGCAGCATCCAGGTCTCTTTATCAGCGAATATTAGCGTTCATCAGCGGTTCAAAAAACCGGATGCGACAGCATCTGTGTGCCCATCGAGCTCGGAGGGCGACATGGCTCCGCCGATGCGCATAAACCATGGATTTATTCAGGCGGAAAATATTTTCGACCAAAAAAGGGTCTTTTTGCACACCGTTGATATACTCGGATAAATCGACGGTAAATCGACGATTTACGACGTGTTTCGATGCATTTTGGTGACCTTTAGGGAGGGTATAGCATGATGGAAAAGGAAACGGACTTTTGCACATTCGTCGTTTTGGAATCTTCGCGATGTTGGATCGCCCAAAGGCTCGATGATGAGTCGACCTTGACGGTGCTGGCATTGATTTCTGAGGACCCATCGTCATGGGAAGAGGCGCTGAGTGGTTGGCCACGCTACCGAAATCCGGCGGTGTGCGAGTTTCCAAGCGGTTTGCCGTTTGAGGAGAAAAATCGAGCCGAGGTCATGGAGGTCCTTGCCAATTCCGAGTCATGGGTGGTTGTCGATTTCCCTACCAAGCGAATCCTCAATGGAGGAAGCTTTGAGGCGGTGGGCAAAGAGGCCGCCTTTACGATGGTACCGAATCAACGCAGGACTGGGAAATCTCAATTGTTTATCCATCTTCCACCCTGGTGGGAATTGCGTGAAGGGGTCTCGTTATTCAGTCTCGAAGAATCTCGCCAGGAGCCAATGGATAAACCGATCGTCGATCGAGAAATCCTTTACGGCGACGCTTTATTGATCGATATTGCCGAACGATCACTTGCGGTTGTCGCAAGTCCGGAGTGGCAGATCGCCGATCGGCAGCAGCGAGATTACCATGATCTAACCGTACGATTGCATCGGGATTGGCTGATGACGCCGCGCAAGGATTTGGGTGGAAAATTCCCCAGAGAACTGCTTCATGGGGCCATCCACTGGAGCGACCAAGTGACTCATGGACAAGAATTGCGCTACGAAGAAGGTGGAGCGTTGATCGCCGCTCCAGCCGATTGGCCAGGATATGCCACCGCCCCTATGGGGAGCCAAGAGATGTGCATGTACTTTGACTATTGCCGCGAAGCGATTCGATTGGCATGGGTCTGGTGTTTAGCCAACGATGTGATGATCGCTACAGCGGATCATCAAACGGCAATTTCTGAAATGGTCGACTTTTTAAGGGAGAATATAGAAGTTTGGCTGAGAGGTTCTTTCGAAGGTGGACCCAGTCCAAGTTTTGTGATCGAGTGCGATCGTAGGCGGGTGCCGATCGGCAGTGGGGTGGTGATTGAAGGGATCGATGGAGTAGCCAAAGAGCGACACATCGAGGACTGCAATTGTCCGATTTGTAAAATGATGGCCGATGGTTTGTTCGGAACAAGCTTCAGCAGGATCGATGGCCATCATTTGGAGTTGGATGATGAATTCGCGTTCTCCATGGAAGAGACCGTTGATGATTGGGAATGCAAACAGCAGGAGTATCTCGAGTTCAGCGAAGGTTTCGAAGCACGAAAATCCACTATTCGACCGATCGAAGACGACGAACCGTTTGGTTCCGCCTGGGTAGGTGTCGGGAGCGACCGACCGATCCCTGGAGACCGACTTGGGCATCTGAAGATGGCGTTCATGGTCGCTGAAATCATCGCGGTCTTGGAAGGTCACTCCCATCGTGAGGAGGAGATCAAGTCATTGAACCAAGCGTTTTCGGAGTATCGCAAGTCGCAGGGTTCGCGGACCAAAAAGTCGAAAAAGAAACTGAAGAAGATCCTTGAATCGCTTGCCAAAAGGTATCCGGAATTGGTGTCCAAGTCAGCGGATCTTCAGAGCTACATCGACGAGTCAGGTCGTGCCTTGATCGGTGATCGAAACAAACCAGGTTTCTTGTAAAGCCCATGGTGAAAACGGGTGTATCGAATGCATGGAGGATCGAATGCTCGATTTGGTTTTTTCTACTTGAAACGCTAGGGTGCGAACCCTAGCGTTACGGAAACCTCAAGCCCAACCAATCGTCGTCGTGGGGCATTATATCCCATCTTACCCCTCCTGTAGAACGGTAGAATCGTATGGGCCAAGGTTATGAATTCGAGCCGATGGCGTAGGGAGATGATAGAATGGAGAGCGAGTTGGTGACTCAACGATTGTTTCTAGCGGGGTTCCGTGGTGATTCTGAGGATAAGACAGGTTCGATGGATTTGGTTTGTGATGCTCTTTTGCATCAGCAGTGTGGCTCGTGCACAGACATTTGAGGTGCTGGTCTTGATGCATGATTCAGGACGCGTTGAGCGCTATGACCTCCAGACTGGCAATCATGTCGGCACGCTGCTCAGCGGCCTGCCTCCCTCGAATGCGATTTTGTTTGATGCCGACGGCAGCCTCCTGATTTCGACAGGCAAACCCAACGAAATGGGGAGAGTGTTGCGCTACGACCTAAAGGGGTGTGTCGAGACGCTCATCGATGTGCCCGAGGGATACGGTGGTCGACTGCACCGAGCCACCGGGATGGCTTGGTACCGAGGAGATCTTTTGGTTGCTAGTCAGAACGATGGCAAAGTAAAACGCTAGGCGTATCCATCTGGCGAGTGGCTAAACGACGCCGCGTTGGCGACGCCAGGTGGGATGACGCAGATCGCCGTGCACACGGGAGAGCTGTATGTGACCGACTATCAGGCCCAAGCGATCCGCAGGACAAGCAAGTTTGATGGCACGATGAGCGAGGTGTGGGCTCAGAAGGATTCGCAGCATCCGTGGGGGCTGTTGTTTGATCATGAGGAGTTGACCTTCCGCTACGGAGGTCGCGATCATCGGTTGACGGAAGTTCATGGCCGGGTGGTCGGCGAGTTGTTGAGCTGATTGTTTGCCTACGAGGATCATGGTGGTCTTGGTCTTGATCTCCGAGATTATGGCTTAGCTGCTGGCTCTGGTTCTTTTGGCGCAGGGAAGGGTCCGTGTTCAGCCGCCATGTGAGTGACCAAGAAATAGAGCTTGGCCGCAGAAGCGATCTTCGCGTAGTTGATCTTATCAGGCGTATCGGTCGTGCGATGGTAATCGGGATGGAAACCGCCAAAGAGAAACGCAACGGATGTTCCTTTCCTGAAAAAGTTGATCTGATCGCTTCGACCGAAGACTCCTTCTTCGTCAAACTCAAACTCGAAATTGATCGATTTGTTTGCTTCAAGGATGAGTGCATGGAGGGACTTGTCCCCTTTTTCGCTACCGACTAGGTGCAAGGAGCGGACGTTTTCGCTCGCCGGTTCGTTGGGTTTTTCTTCGTTGCGTCCGACCATGTCGACGTTGAGCATGCAGATCATTTTTTCCAGGGGCAGGATCGGGTTGTTGACATAGTGGGCTGATCCAACCAGCCCTATCTCTTCTGCGGCAAACCACATAAATAGGATGCTCCGTTTGGGTTTGGTCGGGTTGGCGGCGATCGCTTTGGCGATGCTCAGCAGAGCGGTCGAGCCAGAGCCATTGTCATCGGCTCCTGCGAAATATTCGTTTCCTCGCTGGCCGAGGTGGTCAAGGTGAGCACCGATGACAATGTACTCATCGCGTAGGGTTGGATCGGAACC
>CAILTZ010000404.1 GCA_903837255.1 uncultured Pirellula sp.
AACTTGGAATCCGCGCGAAATCGCCAAGCTTGTTGTGCAAATTGCCCAAGGACTTTCCAAAATCCATTCGATGGGTTTCCTGCACTTGGACCTCAAACCGTCGAACATCCTTCTGGATCTTCGTGGCGGTGATGCTCCCGAGCAATGGGTGCCCAAGATCTCTGACTTTGGAATCTCTCTTGCCGTTAGCAAACCACCTAGCCTAAACTCTCTGTCGAGTTGCGGTACCGAACAGCACCATGGATTAGGGACCCTTCAGTACATGGCTCCCGAGCAAGCCCTAGGGATCCGTGAGCTTCTAACACCACGCTCGGATATCTTCGCACTCGGGCGACTCATGGAGCATATGCTCAATACAACACGAGCATCGGCAGGCCGTGAGTCATTGCAACGGATCTCCGCTCGTTGCACGCAGATCGATCCTGATCGCAGGTTTGCATCGGCCTCGGAACTCATCGAAGCCTTGGACGGCTGGATCGGAAGCTTCGACCAAAGTCCCGTACGCCGAACTCGACTTTTGCCAACCACTTCATGGCGATTGCCAAAGCATACAACCATAACTTTGCTCGCGATCCTATGCGCGACATTTCTTGCGATTGGCGGAATCGGGGCGTTCGGCAGAATCGGGCTCAGTCAATCGCCCGGTCGGCCTAATCAAGTCGCCAGCCAGCTCGATACGGCCAGCGCCAACTGGGATCTTGCAACCTGGATCTCGAAACTCGACACGCCACCTGAAGCGATCACAAAATCAGACGCTTCGGCTCTTGCGAATTCAAGTGTACATTGGACTAGCGTGCACATCGCAAGTCGCCTTGTGGAAGACCAACCCGAGCAGGCTCTTCGCTGTGCTATCTTGCAACGCACCGCCGCAGAGCGGATCAGCACCAAAATTGACACGCGGCACATGCCCCTTGCCAGGGAGCTGATGACCAACGCAATAAAGCTGCTAAAAGCCCTCAGGCGATGTCATCCGAATGACCCAAGCTTGCTCAGAGAACTCATCGCTACCCATTACGGATTCGGACGGCTGCGTTACCACTCTGAGGATATACCCCGTTCCGAAGAATACTTGCAGAGCCGTATTGGCTCCCTCGAAGAGGTTTGTAAGTTGCTCGAGCATCTCGACAACCCGATCCAACAAGTTTACTGGTCGACACGCGCACTGGACGAACTGAGATTCTCTCGCAGAACGGCCGGTTGGGTTGCCCAACCAACTAGCCTCGAATCCGTTTTGCTGGTCGAAAAATCCTGCGGAGAGTTGCTCAGGCGTCTTCAAGACAATCGCCAGGAATTGCAGGTGCCGGACCTAACGGTACGCTTGAGTTTGGTGCAGTCGTCTCAAAGCGAAGCGATGGTTCTTGAGCAACTCAGCCGCGACGCTCGCTCGGGGCTATCTTGGCTCTTTGCAGAAGACATACCGATCCTTGTCCGCGAGCTGATTGCCACCGAACTCGGTCGGCCGATCTTCGAAAAAATAGCGATCGACTCAAGCGATATAGACGATGTTGTCACCGAGGTATGCGTCAAGGTTTCGGCTCAGAACGGAGCCGACGAGATCGTTCCTTTGGTCTTTCAAGAGGATCTCATTCGGTTTGTCGCATCGGTCAGCACCCATCATCGACTTACCAACCGATTGGCTCAGGCCCAGAGAATCCAAAGGGGTTATCTTGCTGTCTGCGAGGCTTGCATGAAAAGGTTCCCCGATCACCCGAACCTTTACCTAGCCCGTAGCGAGGCTTACCTGCAGGCTTGGAAAAACGAACTACGCAACGACGATGAGAAGACAGCCTTTGAGTCGCTGAGAAAATCCTATGAAGACTCTCGGCGTGCTCTAGAGCTTGCTCCAAACAATCCCTTGGCCTACCATCAAGTCTCCGATCGGCTCAAACGGATCACCCGATTCCAAACCGAGCACGATAATCTCAGCGATATAGCAATGATCCGATCCGGACCATCGTCGAGCCTTCCTCAATAGCGATCTGAAAATCGTCACTCATTCCCATCGACAGTTCAGACAGACCTATACCATAGCTTTCTTGCCAGCGATCGCGTAGCAAGCGGATCGACTCAAACTCGCGATGCGTCTGGGCGATATCACCCTGCAAGGAACTCATCCCCATCAGGCCGCACAGATCCAATCGCTCCTTCAAAAAATCACTCGCAACATACTTGGTCAACACCTCCTGAGCCTGCTCGGGACTCAATCCCGTTTTCGTAGGATCCTCAGTGACATTCAGTTCCAAGAGGACTCGAAGTCGCTTGTCGGGCGATCCGTCGCTGGCCATTTGCTCGGCCAGCCGAAGCGAATCGAGTGAGTGCATCATCCGAAGAAGCGGCACTGTGCGTGCCGATTTGTTGCGTTGCATGTGGCCGATGAAGTGCCAGCGGACACGCTCGTCGACCTGGGTTGATTTGTCCCAGAGAACTTGCGGCCGATTCTCAGCTAAATCAACACAGCCCAGGCTCACTAGGTCGTTGCAAGTCTGCCGTCCGACCGTCTTGGTCACGGCCACCAAGGTCACCTGCTCGGGGGCTCTTCCGGACTTTTTGCAGGCGTCGGCCATCTGCTGACGCAGGGTTTCCAAGTTTTTTGCGAGCCTTGGCCGATCCAAGGGTGCTTGAAAATCCGAATTTATGGCCGCCATGTTTTTTAAAAAATATGTTTCCGCAATCCGATTGCAAATAGAACTGATTTGTTTAGAATGGTTGGACGATGAATGCACAAGACACTCAGATCAACCCGCTTGAAGGAATTGGACCAAGGTCGATGGGACATTGGAAGGATCGATTAGGAATTTTCGCTTCGGTAGCCTGCGCCATTCACTGCGCTGCGACTCCGGTATTGCTTGGGACCCTTCCAGCGTTGAAATTCACCGAATGGATGGCCAGCCCCCTTTTCCACCAAATCGCTGCGGCAGTGTGCTGTGGAATCGTGGCCCTGGCAATCTGGCCTGCTTTCGTGCGGTTTCGAGATTATCGCATCCTCTCTCTATCGAGTATGGGGCTTGGGCTGATCCTCAGCGCCGCCTTTTTCCTGCCAGACAACTGCTGCTCGCAGGATCTCAAAGGCGTTCAAACGGTCGCTCTCCATCCCGAATCCCAGCAATCCGATGCTCACTGCGCCGAGCATGGGCATACGCATGAACATGGGCATTCTCATGAACATGAGCATGAGTCCTCTCCAGCCGCTTCGATGCAGTTGGCCGGTATCGGAGCCATTCAACCCTGGATGACACCCTTGGGGGGAGTCCTTTTGATCGCTGCGCATGGGCTGAATCTGAGCCGCCGTCGCAAGTGCGAGTCATCGGCCTGCACAGGCGAGTGTTCCTAAAACACTCTTTCTGGCCTGGAGTTGTTCCACCAATGGCCACTTGAGTCGCTTCCTCGTACATGGATCCCCTTCTCGTTCCACTGCATCCCGGCTCGAACGCTTGCGGCACAGAATCGCAGCGTCAATCCGCATCGACGTCGTGACGAATGATTGGCTTCGGATCCATGCAAGAGTAGATCGCTATGGATCGAGACCTGCCCGGCCTTGAGCACGTCGTAGACAACCTCGCCATATTGTTCGGCATTGTCGATCGATTGATTCAGAACGTTGTGCTCTGTGCTGTCGCTTTCGCGATACGTCATATGGCCGAAGTGATGCGAGCCGGCGACGAACTTCATGCAAGCGTTCTCTTGGTCGGCATCATCCACGGCCAACCACACTGTGGCCGCCTTGGAAGGCGACAGTGGCCAGTAACTGGCGTCCTGATGCCAAGCGACCGATTTGCCGTCATGAGGCATCTTGCAAAAAAAGTGGGATCCCCAGGCGATTACATCCTCTCCGAGTAGATCCGAAACGTACTCGACGATCCTGCGCTCGGTCAGAATGTCGTAAACCGGTCCGTACTTCAAATGCGCCGAGGAGATCGAGTAACTGTTGCCTCCTTCGGCCACCACTCGCTCGAGCAAAGCGTCGAAGTACTTGCGGATCGATTCGATTTCGCTCGTCGCGTACACATCCAATGGCGCGATGTAGCCTTGGGTGTTGTACTGGGCAAGTTGCTCTTTGGACAAACATTTCGGGGCGCTGTTCTCGACTGGATAGAACTTCAAGTCCCGGCCCATCGACTGAAGTTCATTTCCGTCGGGAATGATACTGAATTTGCTCATGGTTTTGCCCGTGTCTATCTAGCGTGTACAGCTAGCCGGTGTGAGGATTGATCGTTTGCAGTTAGTTCATCTTGGCGTTTTGGCTGTTTACGTATTCTCAGGGACACAAGCCCTCTCTACAAGTCCTGGCGATACAGTAGCCAGCAGCTTGCAGCGAGCATCACGGCGATGAAAATGCCGTTGCTCCAGATCGGTTGCCAAGGGTCCGAGACGACTTGGGGCATATCCAAATCCGCCCGATCTACAGCGCTGATTTTGTTGTTCGGATTTCGCAAAACATACTGTATGGTCTCCTGGATCGCCGACGGTTTGGGATTGACCAAATAAAACGGATTGATCAGGTAATCGTAGAGGAACTCCGGAGTGGTTCGCGCCGGCCGTAAAGACTTCTCGGATCGCGATAGATCCTTGTCCCAAACATCCACCTGCTTGACGTGGTGCGCGACCCATAACCGCCCGGTTGCGTCAAAAGCCATCGAGGAAATACTTCCTTGGCCTGTCAGGTTTGGTGCATTGACCGAGAAGTTTCCTTGGCCATTGCCTTGCGCATTTTCTAACTTGTTGATCACCCACAGTTTGCCGCCTGTCTCCAAGATCGCTACGCGACCATCCTGGGCGTTGGCCGTCCGCTTGATGGTTTTATCCCCGATCGCATCGAGCGTTCCGATGAGATGCATGCTTTGGAGGTCCACAAGTTTAGGTGTCCTCGAATCGGGACAAACAATCGCGGTTTGATCGCAAACGACAAGACTTACAACGGTCTCAGCCGGGAGCTCAATATCGAGACTGGATTGCTTCTTGAACTTCTTGCCATCGAAGTCCAATCGCACCAGCTTGCCCTTGGAAAAAAGGACTATCGAATCGGTGTTGGGGATCGAATTCGCAGCGATCGGACGGCGGTAGTCCCAATCTGCGTCGGTGAGTTTCTTATGGGCTTCGCTTGCTTGAGGCAGTTTCAGATCAAAGCCTAATACCGAGACCTTCTGCTGCTCGGCCTTGGCCGACGCCTCGCGATCGAACCAAAATAGCCCATCGGGGGTCAGCGACAAAAAGGTGTCTTTCCAAGGAATGATTTCCGAGGTGCCGGCAGGTAACTCCGGTGCCGTGTCTAGCCTTGAATCATCCCAGAGCTTGCGATCTTTTTTCTTGGCAATCTGGTTCTGGCTTGTATCGCTACTCTCGGGTTGGTTGCCCGTGGGTTCATCGTTGGGGCTTTGGGCTTTTTTGCTGGCCAGTTCCGGAAGTTTAACGATGTCGAGTCTTGCCGACCCGTTTCCGCCAAGCCCGAAGGGTACAAATTGTGTGCGACTAAAATAGAGCAATCCCTCTTTGGTATCGGCAATCGGACCGAGGACTCTCTGACCGTTGACCTCACCAAAGCCGACCTGCCA
Organism: uncultured Pirellula sp.; assembly: GCA_903837255.1. Lineage (GTDB taxonomy): Bacteria > Planctomycetota > Planctomycetia > Pirellulales > Pirellulaceae > JBKCUI01. Next base: position 5,550 of record CAILTZ010000404.1, read on the forward strand.
AGTCTTTTGGCCTTCATTCCAGAACAATAAACGCCCTTGTTGGTTGGCCGTAATGGGTGTGTCGCCTACGGCCACAATCGACTGGATCGTCGGGGGGCCTTTCAAGAAACCTTCGGCAAAACCTCTGACGATCCCGATCGTAAAGCAGATACCCCAAAACAAAGCGGTCAGGACAACGCAGATGATCGGATTCTTCCAAACCAGTCCCACTAGAGCCGAGACCGAATAGAAGATCATGAACGAAAAAATGAATAGTGGGATGCACCACAGGATCCCCTGGTTCCAAATCCCCAATTGCAACCCAGCATACATGTACAACCCAACCAAGAATACACCGACATTCATCGCCACGAAAATGCAACCGCCGAGATACTTACTCAAGAAAAGTAAGCTTCGCGATAGAGGCTTGCTCAAGAGCAAATGGAGCGAACCGGTCTGAAACATATCGGGGATCATCGGTGCTGTAACGACGATCGCAACCATCATGGCGATCTGACCGAGTCCCAACCACATGATGAACGGAAAGAGGGTCGCTTCGATGAACGGGCGGATCTGCCGCAACGTGAAGGGTAATGGATCCATGAACTTCATACCGGCATAGGTCACCCAGGTCGCTTGGCCGGTGGCCGAACGAATCGATCCTGGGAACGCTAGATCGACGAGCCGGCGATTGAGCTTCTGCAATTTGTCAGGGCTCTTCGAGGTGTCCTCGATGAGCTCCTTGAGCTCCTCGCGGCGCTCGGCGGTAGGCCAAGCTTGTTTGTCATAAAGATCCTCTTTGGCTAGAAGTTCATTGAGCGATGAAACCAGCTGGCCGACCGGGATGCGCTTCTGTGTCCGAAGTCGATCTTGCAATGTCGCCTGAAAGCCTTCGTCCAGTTTCTCATACACGGCCCGCTGGGCGCGTGTCCCGCGACCCGCGGTGGCTTGTGCCAATTGATCGAGCATCGCCCTGGGATTACTTAAATCGGATGAACTGACCCGATAAGTTTCCTCTTCAGACAAGGAAAGGGGAAACAACGCCACGAGGATCAGCAGCCAACCGGCCATAAGGATCCACAAAACGCGTGAGCGGACCGACTCGATGAGACTATCGTATAGAACGGCAATGTAGGGCTTCACGACTTGGCTGCTCCGACGATATTCATAAACACCTGCTCGAGACTCGGACGAGCTCGCTCCATCCGCAAGATACTGATATTGGCACCTCGGAGCCTATCGATCAGTTGATCCACCCCAGCTTGATCGATCCGATCAACGGCGATGCGACTCAGGCCGTCATTGGTCAATCCTCCAAGATCGATCGCTTCGAGGGTAGCTCCTGAGGGCAAGCCACCGAGTTGTTTGATTCGATCCGGCAAGGCCAGGACCTCAAGCTTGACGCTGCCAGCTTGCTCGTCGGTGTGGCTTCGTATCAACTCGTCGATCGTGCCGATCCCGCGAAGCTGGCCTAGAGCCATGATCGCAACGCGATCGCAGATGAGTTCGACTTCTTGGAGAATGTGACTGTTGAGAAAAACCGTCTTGCCACGCTGCTTGAGCTTGTCGAGCACATCGCGAATTTGAGATCGCCCCATCGGATCCAAACCATCGGTGGGTTCATCGAGGATCAGCAGGTCCGGATCGTGAAGCATCGCTTGGGCTAACCCAAGCCGCTGGCGCATCCCTTTGGAGTAACGCCGAACGGCCTCGCCCTGTCGACCTTGCAGACTGACCAAATCGAACAGTTCGTTCTCCCGGGCGGCGATCTGTGAATCGCTCATCTCGCTTAGACGACCATAGAAGTACAATGCGCTTCGCCCGGTATGATGCCGAGGAAAAACCAGATTCTCCGGCAGGTATCCAATCTTGCGCCGGGCCGCCTTGCTACCGGCAGGTTGCTTGAGCACCTCGGCGAGCCCTTTGGTCGGATGCAAAATACCTAGCAGAACTTTGATAAGCGTCGTTTTGCCCGCACCGTTGGGCCCCAACAACCCGAAGACCTCTCCTCCACGGACCTGCAATGAGACATCTTTAAGAGCCGGATGGAGTCGCGGGAACACTAGGCCTTCGCGATAAGTTTTCGAAAGAT
>CAILTZ010000405.1 GCA_903837255.1 uncultured Pirellula sp.
AACTCGAAAATGCTGGCCAATAATCCTTGCAACCCCAGAAATCCACTCTAATACACCTCTAATACATCTTCGCGAGTTTTGCTAGCAAAACTTTGTGCGGCACTCCGCAGGACAGAAAACCCGTGTCTTGCGAAATCTGGGTAGGACAGGCAAAGCCGGACTTGCAACGCGACTTGGCAATTCGGTAAAACCTCACCTATGACTCAACCCGCGATCACTATCGATGCCTCTCACACCTACGGCTCAGGAAAAAATACCGGCATCGAACGGGTCGTTCGCAACCTGTGCCGCGAACTTCCTGACGCCCTGGCCCAACGCGGCTTGCAACCTCCAAAAATCGCCACCCACTTCCAAGGCCACCTCCTGCAGATCGACTCGGACCTGCTCCAACGCTTAGAACTCCTAGCCAATTGGGAAAAGAATGCCGCTGAGTTTGTCCCCAAATGGCTCCAAACCGTCCCCAATTGGATCGCTCGCGCATCGGGTTCAGCGAAAATTCGCAAATGGTTGGAGCCCAGCCCAAGCCACCTTGGGATCTACAAAATCCCTCATCACTTGACCCGATGGAACTCCCTCTCACGCAGCACCCGACAGGGTAACTCCATCTCCCCTGCCCCAAACCAAATACTCATCCTTCCCGACGCTTACTGGACCCGAAGAGATATCTGGAAAACTGTCCAAACCCACCGAAATGCTGGATCCCTGATCGCAACGGTCGTCTATGACCTGATCCCGCTGACCTATCCGCAGTACGTCGGCAAAAAACGCAGCGAAAAGTTTCAATCCTACCTCGACCAAGTCATCCGACACTCCGATACGATCGTCGCTATCTCCAAAACGGTACGCGACGAAGTCCAAGCCTACATCGAAAAACAAACAAACCGATCCGAGCTGTGCCAAGACGTCCGGTCGTTTGTGCTAGGTGCCGAACTGACAATCCCTAAATCAGGCTCCCTCCAAACTCATACGGTTCGACCACTTGTAGGATCTCTTTTCGAAACCTCTAACAAACATTCTCCGTATTTGATGGTGGCTAGCTTTGATCCGCGCAAGAATCATGAGCAAGCCCTCGATGCATTTGATGTGCTCTGGAGGTCGAACCCGGACCTGCAATTGTGCTTTGCCGGCCGCAGCGGCTCGCTGTGCGGTGATCTCATGAAACGCATCCAAAATCACCCAAAACTCAATCGAGGCCTGTGGGTCTTTCATGACCTCTCCGACATCGAACTGCATTATGCTTACCAGCACTGCTCAGGTGTCTTGCTCCCGTCGATCGTCGAAGGCTTTGGGCTCCCAATCGTCGAATCCCTTTGGCATGGACGCAAAACCTTTGCCTCCGACACCCCGATCCATCGCGAGGTGGGTGGCAAACATTGCGAATACTTTCAGTTGCATGATGCTCAAGCCCTGGCCATTGCGATCCAAGCTTGGGAGTCGACTCAAGACACCGCGACACCTCATTCGGCTACAAAAAGCTCGCCCCAAAGATTCATGCCGATAACTTGGCGCCAAAGCGCCTCGCAACTGCTCGATGCCGTTTTGGACACCTACAACGCACGCTTGGCATCCCCAACTAGGCGCGCCGCATAACGTGTCGACTAGCTTGCAAGCTCCCGTAACACTTGCAAGTTCACTGCATCCCATTCCTGCCCGCTCTCGTCTTGACCTTTCTCGGTCTCTAAATACATCGGCCACTTCTTCAATACCCGATGCTTTAGCACCCTTGCAAAGCCCTCGCGACCGATGGTCCCGAGCCCAATATGCTCGTGACGATCGACTCGCGATCCACAACCCTTCTTGCTGTCGTTCAAATGCAAAGCTCGGATCGCATCGAGAACGCCGTGTTTCTTGGCGTCCTTTTCCCAAGCCTTAAAACCACTCTCGCTTGCAAAGTCATACCCCGCCGCGTGCGCATGACAAGTATCCAAACAAACCCCGACGCGCATCGACTCGCCGGTCCGCTCGAGCATCCAACCGAGCTGCTCCATGCTCCATCCCAAACAGGAACCTTGGCCTGCTGTGTTCTCGAGCAACAGCCAACAGTCCTTCGCATCGACTTGCTCGGCCGCCCTGGCGACTCCTTGGACGATCCTCTCCAAGCCCGCTTGCTCGTCGGATTCAACAAATGCTCCGGGATGAACCACCACGCCATCGAGCCCTAAAAGCGCTGCTCGCTGCCACTCGACGACCATCGACTCGATGCTCTTGGCCCACAATTCGTCCTTGGGCGAGGCCAGGTTGATCAGATACGATGCATGCGACAATGGGTTGCCAACCCCGGTCTCCTTGAGCGACTTTGCAAACTGCGCGACCTCGCCGTCGCTGATCTCTTTGGCGTTCCATTGGTTGTTGTTCTTGGTAAAGAGCTGCACGACATCCATGTCAAGCTCTGCGGCAGCATCGACGGCCTTGTAATATCCACCGGCGATGCTCATGTGGGCACCGAGTTTAACCATCGAATTGGCTTTCTAGTTGGCTTGCAAACGACACAGATCAGACTTCGGGAAGAGCCGACTTGGCGTCGCCAAAACTCGATCGCTCGATCCCCATCTTTTGCATCATGGACAAATACAGCCGGCACATTTGTCGCTCAGAGTTTTGGCGGTAATCGAGGACCTTGCCAGTGCTGATCTTACCACCACCCTTGCCGACCATGACCACCGGCAACTGCGTCGCGTCATGGCTGCCGGTCATCATGCTCGAACATAGCATGATCATCGAGTTGTCCAGCGCCGTGCGCTCCCCTTCCTGGATCTGACTCAGTCGCCGAGCGATATAAGCCATCTGCTGGGTGAAGAACTGATTGACCTTCAACCAATCCTCAGTGTCGGAGTGGGAAAGCAAGTGGTGGATCATGTAATCGACCCCCAAGTGCGGGAATCGAAGCGATGAGTGGTCGTTGTTGAGCTTGAGCGTTGTGATCCGAGTTGTGTCGGTCTGGAATCCCAAGACCAGGATGTCGCACATGAGCCGCATGTGCTCGGAAATGTCTTGTGGGATCCCATCGGCGGGTCGGTCGATGTTGGGCTTCTCAAGCGTCGGCTTCCAGCCTTGCAACTCCCCTCGCTTGCCAGCGTTGGCGATCCGCTGCTCGACATCGCGGACCGAATCGAGGTACTCATCGAACTTTTGCCGGTCGCTGCTGCTGATCTGTCGGCGGATGTCGCCGGCATGCTCGAGGACCGAATCCAATACGCTCTGATCTCCGCGATGGTTCTCGTCCTTGAAGAGTCGGTCAAAGGCAAGTGCAGGATAGAGCTCCAGCGGAGTGGGGGTCGTAGGACTCGACCAAGAGATGTGTGAGCTGTAGATCATCGAATAGTTTTTGTGGACCGATGGGTTGGACTTCTCACAACCCAACACCAAGCTCGGAACCTTGGTCTCTCGCCCAATGGTCTGTGCCAGAAACTGATCGATGCTCGTGCCGGATCGGATCTCTCCACCAGCACTCAGCGGAGCCCCCGACAAAAGGTTTCCTGTCTGGGAGCTATGGATATTCCCCTTGAGCGCCTCGGAGTTGTAGAGCCCCTTGATAAAGAGGGTCGAGTCGCTGAAGTCCTGAAGCGGTGCGAGCACTCGCCCTAGCTCGAGCTTGCCCTCGTCTTCCTTAGCCCACCACTCGCCACCGTGGAACCCGTTCCCGGCAAAAAGAATCGCGAGCCTCACGGGAGCTTCGGGGGTTTTCGCCGAACCTGTTTCGCTGCCCCAAACGTGGAGCGATTCCATCCAAGGCAGAGCCATGGTGACCCCCACGCCTCGAATCCAAGCTCGCCGAGAAAGGGCTGCCGGGTCGCGTCGATGTGCATCGTAGTTTGCCATGGGATTCATGATGGAACCTGCTTTGGAACTTGTATCAACCGAGAGATCAGCCGAGGGATCAACCAGATCCTTCGATCGGATCTTTCTATAGTCTAACTTTGAATCTATTGCTGCAACGCGTCATCTTGGAAATCTTTTCCTCGAATCTGCCGGAACGGTTTGCTCAGGACGATCTGGCAGAGAGTCTCGTAGACGCTATAGCCACTAGCTTTTTGCTTATCGAGAAGATCCTTGAGGATCGGCTCATCGGACAACTGCACCGAGCGTCCCAGGGCATAACCCAAAAGCTTGCGATTGAACTGACGGACAAACTCCTCATTGCGATGCTCCTCGAGATAAGCTCGCAAGTCGTCGAAGCTCTGAATTTTTTCACCTGTCGGGAGCTGGGTCGAGGAATCGATGAGGTTGCCGGCAGCGTCGCGAACTCGGTATCTGCCGATCGCATCATAGTTTTCCAAGGCATAACCATAAGGGTCGATGCGCTGATGGCATTTCGAACAAGCAGGATCGCTGCTGTGGAGCTCGGTCAACTGACGTTCGGTAAATCCTTGCGGAGGGAGCTCCGCTAGGACCGGAACGTTCTTGGGTGGCTTGGGCAGCTTCTCCCCGAGGACGACTTCGCACAACCAGTTTCCTCGCAGGATCGGACTGGTGCGAGACGCACCGGATTGCTTAGCCAGCGTCGCACCGAGTGTCAGGATTCCGCCACGGCCATATTTGCGAACCCCATCGATTTTTCGCCACGGTTCCAAAGCGTCAGCTGGTCCGACATCGGGTATGCCATAGTAACTAGCCAACCTGCCGTTTAGGAACGTGTAGTCCCCTGAGAGCAGGTCCAAGACGCTGCGGTCGTTGGCAAGCGCATCGGTAAAGAGCAGGATCGCCTCGCGATACAGATCGCCTCGGATCTGTGCGAACTCAGGAAAATGGCTCTCGCTTTTCTCGTCGAGCATATCGAGGTCTCGGATATGGAGCCACATGGTTCCGAACTCGACGGCCATCCGCTGGGCTCTTGGGTCCTGCAACATACGCCGTACCTGCATGCGCAGAGTTTGCGGCTCCGAAAGCTTATTGGATCTGGCAAGCTCCATGAGCGTATCGTCGGGCATCGATGCCCACAGGAAATAGCTTAGGCGATTGGCTAGCTCCAAGTCCGAAACATCGGTCGGCTTGTCGGTCCCCTCATGAGGCCGCTCGACGCGGTAGAGAAACTCGGGTGAGACCAAAACCCTGGCAACTAGCAGGCGGATCGCATCCTCGTGGGATGTATCACTGTTGCGAAGATTCTTGTAGAGACCAACGAGCGTTTGACGCAGTTCTTGGCCAAGCGGCTGACGGAAGGCCCGCTGGGCTAGCTCCAAGACAGACTCGAGCTGCTTGTCTTGGGCATCGAGCATGCTCTGGCGAAACTCGGCTGCCTTGCGCTGGATCGGTTCTCGCAAGGGCTCAAAGGCGCTCGGGTCGGCGTCCTGGGTAGCAAACTGCCATAGCTGTTCATAAGCATCGACGGACTTCAAGGCGTCTTGGCTGACGAAATGGAGCTGAGCCCAGAGCCTCTCGAGTGTTTTTGTCTGCTGCTCATCGAGCATCAGATTCCTGAGCATGTCGTCCTCTCGAAAAAAGAGCGTCAGCGTGACGACCTCGTCGACCGGAACAATCTTGGTGTAACACAAAGCGATTGGGAAAATCGCCCGGAAGCGGTCAAAGGATTCCTGCGTGCGTGTTTGGGCCTCGCCGCTGGGCGAGACCAACACGGGCGAGGAGACGAGCAACTGACGCGAGACATTCGTCCAATTCGGATCCTTGGACACCACGTCGGTCTTGGGGATCGGTGCAGAGCCTTGTTCTGGCTTGCGGTCGCTCAAGGCGACTTGGACACTGCCGTTTTTCCCGGCCAAAGGATGTAGTGAAACCGAAGCGACCAACTCGGCACCCGCGGCAATGCTAGCCGGGAGCCGAATCGCAAGAACCTCTGGGGCTTGGACCAAGGCCTCATTGTCAGCGAGCTTGCTTTCTCCGACATTCTTGGCGAACATCGATGCACTCCATCCGTAAGCCAAGGACTGCGATGGGGCATCATCCGCATTGGAATTGACATTTGGATTCGCATCGGTGGCTGGCTGTGCATTCGATTCGATGGCCGAGAGAAACAGCGGGCCGGACGCGGACAAAAGCCGCCGCACGAGAATCGCATCGGGCTCATCGGATGCCACCCCTGTGGGTTCGAGCAGCCGATTTTGAAGACTTGCAATGAGATCCCTGCGCACCGAAGCTTGTGGTTCGTTGAACCATTTGGCCAAAAGACTCTCAGGAGGAATCAATCCGCTTTGGTTGGAAAGCTTGCTACCCAAAGCCGGCTCGGTGAAGAACTCCCAGACTCCCGGACGGCCCTTGGAGTCTGCATGCGGGTTGCCTGCAAGGATGTTCGGATGCAGGTCCTGAGAAAGGTTCCAAGTCTCTTCGGGAGAGTCCGCTGTCTGAACAGCAGTGATGGTAAGGTCGATGGTCGTCAGATCGCACGAGTGATTCGAGTCGCGGGGTTCTATCACCAGCACGATCTGGTCGTTGGGTCGGACGCGAAGTGATTTGTGAGGCCCGATCGGGACATCTTTGGCCCCGGCCGAGAAACCCGACGAGAGGACTTGGTGGAGCGAACCTCGACGGAGTTCCAATCGCCAAGCGATTCCGTTGCCGCACTCGGTGTGCGCGTGCCTGACGAGAGCTTGACAATCGATCCTCTGAGCCGCTGGGGCTATCCATGAGGTGCAGATCGATCGCGAAGGAGATGGATGGACCGCAATGCTCTTGGGTGGCATGTTGCCGGGGATCCGGACATGTTGGTCCGAAGAGTTTGCGACAATGCTCAAGGCTTCTTCGGCGACCCAACCGGTGACGAACTCATAGCCGGACATGCTGTCTGACTTGTTGACCAACCGCCTGCGATCTGGGTTGGCAGTATTCGATGGGTTGGCCGTCGATGGGTTGGTATAATCCGAGAGTCCCAGCGTGCGAGCCCAAGCCTTCATCAAAGCCGGTGGAGTCTGGCTCTGGGCGGCCAGCTCATCGAGCGAGCGGCCTTGGGGATCCTCCAACCAAGCGTCCAGGGCCAAGAGGATCGGTTGGGTTTGTTTCACCCACAGATCCTGCTGAGTGCGAAGCGTTCGCACAAAGGTATCCAGACCTCGCAGTGGCAAATCGGGTCGACCCGGTGCGACGAGCCTGGGGTTTGCGATCACGACCGCGTCGTCTTGGTTGCCATCCCCGGCATCGGAGACTTGCAAATACAAGGTCACATCCTCATCAGGGAGGTCTTTGGGGATGGCAAGTCGGAGTTCTTGTTGATTGCGGATCGGGTTGATCGGTTCTTGCCAAGCCTTTGGTCCGTCCCGCTTGCCGATATGTCCGACGCTCGAGAATTTCCAAAGCGCCTTTTGCCACGAGAGTACCTCCGCGATCAGTGCATCAGGGGACTCGATCGAGGTGGCTTGCCACCTCTTTTGGATCGTCGATAAGAGGCCTTTGGCATTCGAGTCATTTAGCTGTGCCCAGAGGGTCCGCAGGTACTTGGCATTGAGCCCCTCGGACCTGGCGATCGACTCGAGGGTCTGCGAGGCATCTTGCGAGCTGCCTTTCAAGGCATCGCGGACTTTCAAGGAGGCGACCAGATACTTTTCGACCGGCAGTCTGCCACCTTGGTTGGTTTCAAAGACGATGCCTTGGAGGTTGACCGTCGCGCCGCCGGATTGATCGCTGAAGGGGGCATAGAAGCGTCGGATTTCATCCAGGGTGGAGTTGGTCATGTCCGATTGGGAGGGATTGTTTGCAAAGGTGATCCCATCGGGCACCAGGACCACGTGCTGGGCAACCGACTTGGCCGCATCGAGGTATTTGCGGACCAGCGAGGGTGACATGACCAAGGCGGCTCCGGTATTCGAGAAACCTTCGCCTGCGGCGCTGTCGGCTGGGAATTCTTTGGCCGGTTGGATTTCCGGCAGGTTGGTAAGATCCCGGATGGTGTTGGTGTACTCGGCGTTGTTGAGTCGTCTGAGGAGGACCGGACCTGGATCACCCGCATAGCGTTCGGCTTGGAGGGTCAGCCAAGCTTCCATCCATCGGATTGCATTTTGGCGATCTTCGGCCGAGGGCTGAGGCTCCTCGGGGGGAGGCATCTGCTGGGTTTGGAACTGTTCTAGGACGCGCTGGACGCTTCGCGTTTCGCGTTGGACGTGGTCCCAGCTGGACCACTGCGTCAGATCCACCTCGGCTTCCGTGCGCTGGTCATTATGGCATTTGCTGCAATGCTTCTGAACAACGCTTTGCACCGAAGCCAGAAAAGTTTTTTGAAGCTCCGCGGAACGGGAATCGACCGCTTGCGGATTTTGCGCAAGGCTTGGCACGACAAGCCAATGGGTAACCAGCAGGAGTGCGATCCAAGATTTGGCGACAGAAGCGACAGGATAGGGACGCATGATAGATGGTGGGATTGGCCGGAGGGCAGAGAGTTAGGGGCAGAGAGTCAGGGGGGAGAGTTTTGGCAGACCAGGTAGTTTGGGATGGACCTGGAATAGCTAAATGATAGTCGATTGGTCCTGAGAGTGCACGAGAGCTAATTCACGGGCTAATTCACGGGCTAATTCACGGGCTAATTCACGGCGATTTTTTCCTGCAAAATGGGCTTTCGCTGGTTGGGCGGTAATTGGTACAGGTTCCTCAGAGTTGAATTGGGTAAGTCCACAGGAACCGTTCCATGCATGCAGGAACCCGAAAAACCGTTCTGTCGCGACCATTGTTGTTGTGTGTTTTGCTATGCATGATGGCAAACAGCACAGGATGCCAGCAGTGGCCTGGGAATCATGCGATGCGTCAGTATCAAATCGAGAGCGAGCGATTGCTCTCGGAGTTTCGGAGCCAGAAAAAGCGGGCCGAAGATCTCGAACAACGGAATGTTCAACTCGAACGCCGCTTGGGAGAAAGCGAGCGGGAGATAGCCAAGTTGCAAGGTCGCAATCCAAGCTCTCGCATGGCGGCCGTTCCGGGTAGCAGTTCGATTACAGGTGGCGGTTTACCCGATGCACGTCCAGGGACCTCAGGCCGCCTCTCATCGGGCAATCCATCGATCGGTCCGAGTGACCCCCGAAACTCGAATCAGTGGCGACCGATCCCTGGTCGCTAGAGCCTAAAGCCTTCGTTCCATTGCACCTGCAAAAAGGGGCTGTGGCTGTGTACTGGCAATCTCCCGCAGCTTGATTGTGAATCAGCACAATCGTACTGAGAAATCGCAACGTCAAAGACCTTGACTGCGGTTAAATTTCTTCGCGTTACCGTTTATACTCTTTGGCATGTTGGATGTAACGATCCGCCAGTGGCGA
>CAILTZ010000406.1 GCA_903837255.1 uncultured Pirellula sp.
AGAACGGGTAGTCGCTCGATTGACCCTTTCGAAGTTTGATCCAAGCACTGCTTTCAAGTGCGGTGAGGATCAATTCACCCCTACCGATAGGCATGACCAACGAAGCCGGCCAACCATCGATCGAATGGACGACGGTACCCCCGCGATGCATCAGCCGCTTAAAAATCACCGGGTCTTCGAGCTCGATTTGGGTATCTTGTTCCTGCACGGAGATTGTAGCTGGGGTGACGCGGAAATCGGTTAATTGGACCGAATCGACCAATCGGACTTGCTGGTTCGGCTCCAGAAAGGGGGCCAGCGATTGAGGATCGATCGAGTCGAGCATGACCCAGATTCGCCCCCCAGAGTTCAGGAAACTTTTGAGTGCTCCAATCGTTGCCGCGTCGCGCAGAGGGCCCTGTTCGGCGAGCATCAGCAGATCGGTGTTCTTCCAGTCGTTTTGACTCGTCGGGAACGGGATCCCAATCCCATCCATCGCAATACAGTCCTTGCTCAGCTCCGCATCGACTCGACTAGCCATCGCCAGTTCGTAAGTCGTTAGCGGCACTACCTTTTCCCATCGCCAGTCCAGAGGAGGGGCAAGCTCACGGCCCAGCGCGGTGGCGGCCACGACCGGATTTTTTGGACCACGAAAGACGGTGATCTTGCGAATCGCTGGCTCATCCCCTACGACAACCAGCGTTTCCTTGCCATCGACCACAGCGACCAGTGTCACTTCGATTTCGAATTTAACATCGGGCAAGGGGACTACGGGTCGGATGGTTATTTCGCAAGTTCGAATTTGTTCGGGTGGGACGGTGATCTTGTGCCGGTCATCATCGGTTACATTGCCGGCTATCCGCGCTGAGACGAAACCTGTACGAGCCTCCTTTGAGCCATTCCGCACATTGCATCGAATGACGATCAGGGGATCGCCGATCAGGACGCTCCGAGGTGAAAGGGTGGCTGAGTCGAGCGAGAATCCATCTTGGCCGCTTGAGGCTGCAAACTGCAGGTCCTCTTGCTGGGCTAAGAGCCGGGGCTGCAAAGCCCGAATCGGTGCGATGAGAAGCATGCACAGCACGCTCAAACGAGCCAACCAACTCAGTGCCCAAGAATAAGAGGCAAGAGTGGGGGAGGCTAGAGAGAATGAGGCTAGGGAGGGAGAGGTTCGAAGAGGGTTCATCGTGGATAAGTGATTCTAAGGCTCGTGACAAGAGCATCAATGTAGCAGATTTCGAGAGACTGAGCCTCCCATTCATGCAATCGTTTATTGCAATCGTTTAGTGCAATCGCTCGATACCATTTTTTCCTTTGCCGAAAAGGTCCTCGAGCGAGGATGCAATCGACTCTACGATTTGATCGTCGCTCATCGCCTGGTACTCCTGGACCGATAGCGGTTTTCCAAAAACCACAGCAACCGGCTTGGGAATCAACCAATTGGAACCTTTGGGCATGCACTCAAAGGCACCTACAATCGCCACAGGGATCAAAGGGACCTCGGAGCGTCGGGCGATTGGCAAAAAACCAGCCTTTAGCTCCCCGATGGTGCCGTCGTTTGTCCGAGTCCCTTCCGGGAAAAGCACCACAAGTTCTCCGGATCGCAATCTTGCGAGCATCTCTCGCAGACCGCTGAGCCCACCTCGTTCACGGTCGATCGGGATTGAATTGAGAATTCTCAATAGCAATGAAAATGCGGGGTTCTTGAAAAGAGTGCTGCGGGCTAAAAAGTTCAAGCTTCGGTTGCACGCCAATCCGAGCAAGATTGGATCCATGACCGATTGGTGCGTAGAGAGGAGCATTCCACCACCGTCAAGCGGCACATGATGGCGGCCCTCGATCCGCACGCGAAACCATAGAACGTATAACACTCTGCAGATCATTCTTAGAAAACGATAGACGATTTTGCGGGTGTAGAAACTCAAATGGCTTTCGCCATCGGGTGGATTGCCTTTCTCGCCAGGCGGCTCGGAACGGGACCTTTTCCGAGCAGGTTTTTGCAACTCGATGGCTTGATCGCTCATGAAGGAACCTGCTGGGTCCGGACACGAACAATTTCAAGGAGTTTTTCAAGGACTTGCTGCTCGGTCAATCCATCGGTGTACACGACGATCGCATCACCGGCGGCCTTCAGAGGGCCCGACTGGCGGTTGGAATCATTCGCGTCTCTTTCGTTTTGTTGACGCAGGATCTCGTCGTAGTCGGCGTCCATGTCGTTATCAAGAAGCTGCTGGAAGCGTCGCCGAGCTCGCTCCTCGGGCGTGGCGGTCAGGAAGATCTTGCACTGCGCCTCCGGGAACGCGGCGGTTCCTTGGTCTCTTCCCTCGGTCACGCAGTCGATATTCGAACAAATGCGTCTCTGCTCTTGGACCATCAATTCCCGGATGGCTGGACTTCCCGCGATGGGCTTGATCGATTTTGCAACCAAGGGATTTCGGATCTCCCGCGTGACGTCCAAGTGGTTGAGTTTCACAGATCCTTTGGACATTTCGATTTTGCAGCCTCGAGCGATCGCCAGGGTGGCCGAGGTGTCTTGCAAATCGATCTCGGCGCGCAGGCACGCCAGAGTTACGCAGCGATACATCGCTCCGGTATCAAGGAAAAAAAAGCCCAGGGCCTCCGCGAGCTTGTGCGCAACAGAACTCTTACCTGCCCCAGCTGGACCGTCGATTG
>CAILTZ010000407.1 GCA_903837255.1 uncultured Pirellula sp.
CGAATCCGATTATCAAAGAAACAAAGCTGCCACGCTCGAATCCACGGCCCAAGACAAGCGCAAACACTGCGATCATCGCTTGGGTAGCTTTGAGGCCTTCAATAAACAATACCCCGAAAAACTAGAAACCCTAAGACGCACCCAAGCCAAAACGGTCAATGAATTTCAAAGAGAATCTAAAACCACACTCGACGCTCTGAACGCGGCGTTCCGAAACTCACAAGAGTTTCTTAGCCGTCGCTGGAACGAAGGTCTCATGCAGCTTGCAGAATTTGGAAGGGAAACCAACGAACAGCTCAAGGAGCGGTTCCCTGCATGGAACGACCCGAGTTTTTCGACTGAAAATTGGACTCGCGATGACGCTTCGCTTGCGATCCCCGTGGGGCGATTTCAACCCTTCCAAGCTGTTTCACAGGAGCATCCCGCCAAAGAGCGCCCCGCCGAATACAATTTACTCCAGGAGCTTGGCGGCAGGCTACAAGGGATCGGAGATTTACCACTCGTCTATGACCTAATCGGAAACGGAGGACTCATCCTGCGATCCGAGGATCCAGAATGCAGAGAGCAAGCCCAACTGGTGATGCGCAACGTATTGCTACGGGCCGTTACCGCGATCCCGGCCGGAATGTTACAAGTAACGGTCATCGATCCAGAAGGGCTCGGAAAAAAATATAGTTGGTTGATGCATCTGGCGGACATCGATCCAGAGCTAGTCAACCATCGCGTATGGACCCAGCCAATCCACATCGCCAACCAACTGGCACTAACCACTCGGCACATCGAGGACGTGATCCAGCAAAGTCTCCGAAACCAGTTTCGCAACCTTTACGAGTACAATCAAAAAGCTGGTCCGATGGCGATTCCATATCGAATCATCGTTTGGTCCGGATTCCCTTTCGGGTTGGATGATTCCTCCTGGCAATCTTTATGCTCGATCCTCTCGTCCGGGAGCCGGTGCGGGGTAGGGATGCTGATCGATTGGCCCAGTTCGATTCAATGGCCGACGTTCGCTGACACGAGCAAATTGACAGAGTTCTCATTGATGGGGAATATCACCAAGCAGGATTCAGGCCCGTTTCAGATACGTATCAATGTACCACAGTTAGAATCATTTCCGGCCAAGCTCGAGTCGCCACCCGATGAAACGACCGTCGCATCGATTATGGAAAAGCACTTGGTGGCTGCCTCCAGTATCGGGAAACGTATCGTACCGTTCTCGACGATCGCATCGGAGCGCCATCAGATCCAGTCGCGATGTTCAGCAGATGGATTGG
The DNA here is from genome assembly GCA_903837255.1 of uncultured Pirellula sp. Taxonomy (GTDB): domain Bacteria; phylum Planctomycetota; class Planctomycetia; order Pirellulales; family Pirellulaceae; genus JBKCUI01. The sequence goes on from CAILTZ010000407.1 coordinate 1,275, forward strand.
AAATCCCGATCGGTATTTCCGAATCAGGTCGGATTCAATCGCTCGTGCTCGGCGAGGGTACCTCACAGCATGTGTTGATCGCCGGCAAGACAGGTTCCGGAAAATCCTCCTTGCTCCATACCATGATTAGCAGCGCAGCTTTGGAGTATCCTCCCGAGGAGTTGCGTTTGGTCCTTTTGGACTTCAAAAAAGGGGTGGAGTTCCAAGTCTATTCCGAGCTACAGCTAGCGCATGCCGACATCATCGGGATCGAGAGCCGACGAGAGTTCGGGCTCAGCACCCTGGAGTACCTTGACCGAATCCTCAGTGCGCGTGGCGAAGCGTTCCGGCAATGGGGTGTCCAGGATCTTCCTAGTTTGAAGCGCAAGCATCCCGAGATTCGGCTCCCACGTATTTTGACAGTCATCGATGAATTTCAGGAGCTCTTTGTCGAAGACGATAAGATTTCTCAGCAGGCCTCGATGCTCTTGGATCGCATCGTTCGGCAAGGACGATCCTTTGGGCTGCATTTGGTGCTCGCCTCGCAAACACTCGGAGGAGCCTACTCGTTGCCCCGCACAACACTGGCTCAGATGGCCGTCCGCATCGCGCTGCAATGCGATAGCGCCGATGCAATGCTGATCCTCAGCGAAGACAACACGGCGGCTGAGCGTTTGAGGCATTCCGGACAAGGGATCTACAATACCTCAGGTGGCCGACTCGAAGCGAACCAAAACTTCCAAGTGGCCTATTTGCCCAAGAACGAGCAACTCGAACGCCTCGGCCAAATCCCTGCGGTGCCGGTGCCGTTTTCGCCTACGACGAATTCGATCGGCAGGCGAGTGGTCTTCGAAGGGCACAAGATGTCCAAATGGGATACCGAGTCACTTAGGCTTGCACTGGCTGCCGCTCCGAACCCCGCAGCCAACGCCTGGACCCTGGGGGATAGCGTTTCGATTGAACCCCCAGTCATCCGGTCGCTAGCTGCCACCCCAGGACGAAATGCAATGATCGTTACGAGTCATGACGACTTGGTAGCATCCTTGGTTGCAAGCTGGATAAAAACGAGCAGCTTGAGGTCGGACACAAAACAGGACACGGCGAAACAAGGCTCAGTTAGAGATATGTTTTGGTTGCTCGATGGTAGCCGCAGCGAAGACGGGTCGATCCAAAGACTGCTTGGGCATTTTCAAAAAGAGCCGGATTGTAAGGTTTTCTCTAGCCGTGACATCGACCAGGTGATGCAGAAGCTCGATTCGGAGCTAAGCGGACGGCTTGAACTGCCCCATGAGAAGCACTCCACCTTGGTGGTTATCGTCTTGAATCTATCGAAGTTCCGCGAGTTGCGGCGCGAAGAAGATTACTCGTTTGGCGATGCAGGCCAGGGGGCCAGCAAACCCGACGCAGTGTTGGCGAAGTTGCTATCGGATGGGCCTGGAGTGGGGATTCATCTTTGCATCTGGTCGGATTCGGTGGCGACGTTAACGCGATGGCTGTCTCGCGGTTCGATGCGGGATATCGAAATGCGTATCCTCGGCCAGATGTCAGCCAACGATTCCAATCAGTTGATCGACAGCAACCAGGCCAATCGTCTGGATCGCAATGTGATGTTGGTTCACGACGACGCAGACGGCAAGTCGACCAAGTTCCGTCCTTTCACACTCGATAGCATCCTCGGAGGTTAGACGGGGTGCTCAATGACATCGATATGGCCGAGTGCTCTCCCAAGAAGAAGGTTTCTACTTCTTGGTTGGTTGAGCATCGCTATTAGAGTCGGAGTTGGCGGTTCGAGCTTCCACCTTTCCCGAGACGACCCGATCCTCAAGGCGAGAGGAGTATTCCAATAAACTCCCTGGACCCGAGAAAGAGACGACTTGGTGATCCCAGGCCAGCTCCTTCGAGATCATTCGACCGGCGTCCAAGTCAAATTGGATCGTTCCATTGCTCAGTTGTTGCATCACCTGAGATTCCTCGGTCGGATCATTGACTGTCGAAAGAGGTTCGCTTCGGACCGAGATGGTCGCGACTCCAGCGCTAACCTTTTCGAGTTTGAAGAATTCGCGGAACTTGATAATTCGCGAAGTGCCATCCTTGTGCTCGATGCGTAGTTCGCGGGGGATCTCCCAGGTAGCACCGACAGCGACTGGTTGCTCGGGTAGAGGCAGGGTGATGTCACCCATCCCCATGTGGGGAGGATCTCTGGAATCGCTTCGGGCGCTTACCAAGCCGCGAGAATCGATGCGGATGGTCGAGACGACCTTGCCGACGGCATCGACCGCACCTGCGAATTGCACAGGGACTTGTTCGGTAGGTTCTTTGCTGTTGTAGCGTATTTCTTGGTTATTGCCGAACTGTTGCGACAGATCGACCGAGTCGACGAGGTATTCAAAGGTCGTCGACCCTTCGTCGGCTTCGAGCACTCGCCAAGATTTTTCGGTGATCGTACGGCTCGAGGCGTCTTGAAGAACGGAATTGATGCGAGTGCTGTTTTTCGACAGATGGGTGACTTCGCTACGCAGGATCAGACCAGGTTCAAATCGGTAGCGAAGCAGGTAGGTTTGTCCTTCTTGGCTAGCGGGTGTTTCCTTGAGCGGCTTGGGTTCTACTTTGCGGAGTTTCGTTCCCTGCTTGGTAACGATCAGTTCCGGGTCGGATGGCTGGGCTGGAACTTGGGACGCTTGGGCCTTGGCTGCATTGGTGTTCGCAGGATTGGCCTTCACAGGTTTTTTTACCCGTCCAACTTGGGCTTTGGCATCTGCTTGGA
>CAILTZ010000408.1 GCA_903837255.1 uncultured Pirellula sp.
GGACGTCGAAGGTAGCTGGGAGTTACGGCTACCACCGGAGGAGTCCGGTGGTAGGCTCCGATCGCATCTGTGATGATGTGGAGCGAATTAGGACTTAGGTGTTACGCGTTTTCTTTTTCCTGTTTCTTCGCAGCCACCAGGCGATGGCCGCAGAGCCCACGAGCGCCATGCTGCCTGGCTCTGGGACCGCAGAGAACTCGATTCGGTCCATCGCAAAGTAAGCGGGGGTGTTCATACCGAATTGGCCGTTGTCGCTCGAGCTCAGTGCGAATGCGAGCGAATCGATCGCCCCCAAATTCGAAACGTTCACGCGATTCCACGCGTCGACAATGTAGTCTTGGGAGTTGTTCTCGAAGCGGTAATCGGCCAAGAAGAATTCGACCGTACCGGTCGACGCGCTTCCGCGGAAACCTTGGATCTCAAGCTTAAAAAAATCTGCGTCGTTGCCTGAGTCCCCTCCAAACTTCTTGGAAAACTGATCTCCATCGCGCATCGAAAAGTAAGTATACGCGGTGTTCGAAATGTCGATCGATGACAATTGGACTTGGGCGCCAAAAGTCACGACCGCATCACCGGAGAAAGAGTTGTAAAGAATCGCGTAGTGTTCGGAGCCCTCCGAGCCAGTCCCGGGCTTGGACGCGTATTGGTTTTCATAACCAGAAACGTTACCCGCATTGACGCGCGAGTATGAGACCCCAGACCAGTAGCCATAGTTGTATTGGCTATCGAAGGTGTAGGAGTTTGAGAAGTGAACACCGCTGTTGCTCCAGCCTTGGCTGTTGGTGGTGTTGTTCCCCAGATCGCCGTTGTAGTATCGTCCGCTGGAGCCTTGGGAATAGAGCGTACTGCCTTCGAAGCCGACGATGTCGGCTTGTGCGAAAGATCCGAGTAAAGCGATCGCTAGAAGCGTGCAGATGGGAAAACGCATGGGGAAAGACCGTTCGTGTGTGAAAACGTGTGCACGAAATGGGTCCATGGAGGCCCGTATGCGTTCATACAGATCCAACTGGGAATCCCATTGGGATTTTCACCGCAACCGCCTCAAACCCGGGAGGCAACTGGCTACGATTTCGCGTGGTAGGTCTTCTGACTTGCCGTCTTCCACACCCTCACTGCCTTCTCAGCCGTTCGATCCGCATTGCGTTTTGCGGTCGTAGCCAATGGCACTCTTCACTTTGAAAGAAATCAACAGAAGGAGGATATGTTGCTGCGAATTTTTCACGATTCGCAGTGACGACTTACAGCGGCCGGACCGTCCCGGATTTTCACCGGAGTTCCCTGTTGCCCTGACGGCTTGATTGCCGCAGGTCACCACTCGCAAAGTTCGACGGCATCAGGTTACTCGAAGCACAGGGCAAGTCAACCTGGAATAAATCATTTATCCAGCATCTCTGGGGCATCTGGCGGCTCGGGTTGCAAGTCGACTTGAATGCTCACCGAATCAAACACCACGACGGCCAACTGCTCGATTTGCCGCCATCGCTTGATGGCTCGCTCGGTTTCTTTTTGCCGAGCCGCGTACATTCGGGCCATCTGGGCCGAGCTGGCTTGGCCAGCCCCGGCCGCCCCAGGAGCTGAGAACCTCCACTGATCGACGGTGCTTCGCAACCAAACGTCGTACTGGCTCAAACGTCTCAAAACCATCTCAGGATCTTTGGGCTCGAGCGGTACTCTGGGCCCACCGGCCTGGGAGGGGATTTGGACCGAGTAAGCCACCTGCCAGCGCGAGGCGGGTTTGCTTTGTACCAACAAGACCAGTTCGGCCTCCAAATCGTCCATGCTGATTCGCCACTGGCCTGTCGATTCACCGACGAGTTCCTGTGCCAACGCACCGTTGATGTGGAGCTTGCCCTCGAGCCCCTTATCGAGATTCAGCGTAAAAATTCCTTTCGCCTTTTTGGTCGAGAACCCTCGGCCAACTCGAAACTCCTTCTTTTGGAAAGATTGTGAGATGACCAACTTGGTCGGCTCCTGCTCGGGCTCTGCTTGCGCCGGGGCCGGCAAATCCTCTCCCTTCTGGTCCGGTTGGGGATCTTGTGCCTTCTGGGCAGGCATCAAGGCACTTGCCAACGAAACGTTCAACTCCAAAGACTCACGGACCAGAGTGTCAATGCTCTTGGGCTGCTCATCGAGCATGGCCGAGGGCCCTTGGGAATCACTCAGTTGGGTTCGAGCCAGTTCAAGCTCCTCGTGCTGGCTGACCTCGCGCTGGCTGATTGGTTCGAGCGATGCGATCGGGTTGCCTGGGCCTATTGGCACAGGATCCACGGGTAGCTTCGGCGCAGTTGTTTGTTTATTTTCATCCTTCCGAGTTGCCTTCGATTCCCGCGTGCGTTCGTCTCGCATGCGTTCTGGGGCTGCACTCTTGGATGAACCTGTCGCTATCTGCGGATCGGATTGAGATCGAGTTCGAGATCGAGATCGAGGCAGCCAACCAAGCGCGACCGATCCGAGGAGGAGCGCAAGCAGAGCCAATCCGATCCAGAGCTTTGCAGTGCTGGGCTTTGCAGTAGTGTTAGGCTTGGCAGTGTTAGGCTTGGCAGTGTTAGGCTTTGCGATGCCCCCTACCCTGCTTGGGACCGATGGCTTGAGCTCTTGCAGAGGTAGGAGCAACCCGGATTTTGAAACCAGTAAGCGGTGGGCTAGGTCGAGCAAGTGGTCTTCGAGCTTCGAGTCCGATGGGACGACGTTCCACAGCGCAAGCTGTCTTTTCCAGTCCTCGAAGATGGGGCTTGGCGGCTGTCCGAGACGTTCGAGGACCTGGGCGAGTAGTTCCCATTGGCCGGGTTGCCAAGCCATCCAGGGTGGATCGGACAGGGCCGCTGCTGGGATGAGTGCCATGGGAGTCGGCTCGCAGAATGGCTCGAGTTCGGGAGCGAGTTCTGCGAGCTGTGTTGGGCTGGCCGACGGGGATAGCGTTGCCTGAGGGTTGAGAAGTTTTTGGAAGACATCCCAACCGGTTTTGGAAATACTTAGCGCAAAATCACCATCGTTTTGGAAAAGTTGTTCGGTCTGCAAAAGGGCTGTCGGGGCCGGGAGAATCAACCAAACTTCTTCTGATGGTTGGTCGGGCTTGGACGCACAAACAGCACCCGCGGGCCAATCTCCCCCTAGTGGATTGCAAGCCGGGTTTCCAAAGGCTTGGATGTTCCAGCCATCGACGTTCGAGTATCGGCTCGAGTGCTTGTCGAGGTCGTCGCCAAGCCAGGGCCAATGCCCAGTGCTTTTGAGCCAACGTTCCAGTGGGATTGGGAAGTATTGCATGGCTTGGGCAAGCGCTTCGGTAATTGACGGTTATACCTAGCAGGCTTAAACTTTCGGGCTTGAGTCACAGGAGCGTTTTACGGTGGATGGAAACCGAAAGACCCCTTCTATCTAGCACTATTTTTTCGGAGCCTCGGGTCCAACTATGGCAAGCAAACTGATCTATTTCTTTGGTAAATCGAAAACCGACGGCGGCGGGGACATGAAGGCCCTGTTGGGGGGCAAGGGAGCCAACCTAGCTCAGATGACCAAGATTGGACTACCAGTTCCTTCGGGCTTTACGATCACGACCGAGGTTTGCGTCAACTATTACAAGAACGGTCGGAAGTATCCAGCGGAGCTGGCCAGCGAGCTGGAAAAAGCGGTCAAGTGGCTTGAGAAAGAGTCCGGAAAAAAGTTGGGGGATATTAAAAATCCGCTGTTGGTTTCGGTCCGTTCGGGGGCGCGAGATTCTATGCCCGGCATGATGGACACTATTTTGAACCTGGGGCTCAACGATGCGGCCACCGAGGGGCTAGCCAATGCGACCAAGAACCCTCGCTTTGCGTGGGACTCCTACCGCCGCTTCATCCAAATGTACGGCGATGTGGTCATGGGTATTCAGAAGAAGAACGAGAACGATCACGAGCCGTTCGAAGAAGTCATGGATGCTCTGAAGCGTGAGGTCAAAGTCAAAGAAGACACCGAGCTGACCGCCGAGCATCTTCAGGAGTTGGTCAAGCGATATAAGAAGCTGATCAAGGAGTGGACTGGCAAGGCCTTCCCCAACGAGCCGATGAAGCAACTCGAAGGAGCCGTCCAAGCGGTCTTTGGCTCGTGGATGAACGAGCGAGCGATTCTTTATCGTCAAAAGTACCGAATCCCCGACGAGTGGGGTACGGCCGTCAACATCCAGAGCATGGTCTTTGGAAATATGGGTGAGGACTGTGCTACGGGTGTTGCCTTTACCCGCGACCCTGCCAACGGTGAGAACGTCTTCTACGGTGAATACTTGGTCAACGCCCAAGGTGAAGATGTCGTGGCCGGTGTTCGAACCCCGCTGAAGATTTCGGACATGGCCAAGGACAAGATCCTCGGACCAGCGTACAAGGAGCTTGTGGAAATTCGCAAAACTCTCGAAAGAAACTTTGGGGACGTCCAAGACTTTGAATTCACGATCGAGAACAAGAAGCTCTACATGCTTCAAACGCGGAACGGCAAGCGGACCGCGTTGGCTTATGTCAAGATCGCTCACGACATGGTCAAAGAAAAGCTCATGACCCCTGAGCATGCGATCAAGTCCGGGGATCCAGAAGCTCTGAACCAACTGCTCCAACCGATCTTCGATATCAAGGCTTATGACAAGGCCAAGAAGGACGGTCGGTTGTTGGCCGTCGGATTGCCAGCCGGACCAGGTGCTGCATCGGGCGCCGTGGTCTTCACCGCTGGCAAAGCCGAAGAGCTTGCCGCCAAAGGCCAACACGTCGTCTTGGCACGTATCGAAACCAGCCCCGAAGACCTTCGCGGAATGATCGCCGCCGACGGGATCCTCACCGCACGCGGTGGTGTATCGAGCCACGCTGCTCTGGTGGCTCGGCAGATGGGCAAGGTTTGTGTGGCCGGTGCCGGCGACATCGAGATCGACTATCACAAGGGCGTTCTGAGATGCAAAGGAGTCACCCTCAAGGAAGGCGATCCGATCAGCATCAACGGGACGACCGGCGAAGTCTTCCACGGCAAGATCGACACGGCCGACAGCGAGCTCAAGCAAGTCTTGGTTGGCAAGACCCTCAAGCCCAAGGACTCGAAGGTCTTCCAGTACTACGACTTCATCATGAAGCTCGCCGACAAGTATCGCACGTTGGGGCTGCGCACCAACGCCGACCAACCCGACCAAGTGCTCAATGCAGTCGCGTTTGGAGCCGAGGGGATCGGTCTGTGCCGTACCGAGCACATGTTCTTCGAAGGGGACCGGATCATCGCCGTTCGGCAGATGATCTTGGCCAAGTCCGAGGACGCTCGAAAGAGTGCTCTGGCAACGCTATTGCCTTATCAGCAAAAGGACTTCGAAGGCATCTTCAGAGCCCTCGATGGCCTGCCTGCTTGCGTCCGTTTGCTCGATCCACCCTTGCATGAATTCCTGCCTCAATCGGACAACAAGAAGGGGCAGGAAGAAGTCGCCAAGCAACTCGGTACAACGGTTGCTGAAGTGGCCAAAATGGTCAATGAACTCCATGAGTTCAACCCCATGCTCGGCTTCCGCGGTTGCCGGCTCGGGATCATTCGACCAGAGATCACCGAGATGCAAGCACGGGCGATTTTCCAAGCTGCCGTAACGGTGCTCAAGGAGGGCGTGAAGGTCAAGCCAGAGGTGATGGTTCCGCTGGTTGGGTTCAAGCGAGAGCTCGATCTGCAAGTCGAGATCGTCCATCGCGTCGCAGCCGAGGTGATGAAGGCGACGGGCAAGAAGTTCGCGTACAGCGTCGGAACGATGATCGAAGTCCCACGTGGAGCGATCACCGCCGACGAGATTGCTGAGACCGCCGAGTTCTTCTCGTTTGGTACCAACGACTTGACCCAGACGGCACTGGGCATGAGCCGCGACGACTCCGGCTCGTTCTTGCCAGCCTACCAAGGTCTCGACATCATCAAGGCCAACCCATTTGCATCGATCGATCGCGGCGGGGTAGGACAACTGATGAAGATCGGCGTCGAGAAGGGCCGCTTGACACGCAACGATTTGAAGATTGGGATTTGCGGAGAGCACGGTGGGGACCCAAGTTCCGTCGAGTTCTGCCACATCATTGGCTTGAACTACGTCAGTTGCAGTCCGTTCCGCGTGCCTATCGCACGATTGGCGGCCGCCCAAGCTGCCTTGCGGCATCCTGCCAACGCACCTTCGGCCAAGGTGGTCAAAGACACCAAGGCGGCCAAGGGAGCGACGAAATCCAAGACGGTTTCAAAGCGATAGAGAGGCATTTGCCGATAGGACTATGTCGCTGACGCGACGTACAAATCATTGCGGAGCGGTTGTTTTCAACCGCTCCGCTTCTTTTTTGACTGGATTGACGGTGTTGACTGGA
>CAILTZ010000409.1 GCA_903837255.1 uncultured Pirellula sp.
CGTCGAGCATCCCTTGTTGGAACAGATCCTCGATCAGTGCCGAATAGCCTTGGTCGTACATCGGCGCGACGATGTTCTTCATGCCCTCGATGGATGTGAAGGGTTTGCTGCCGTGGATGTCCCAGGTGATCTCGTCGAAGACCGTTAAAAAGGTATTGATGGTCACGAAGCGAACACCGGCTTGGATCAAACGGCGAGCGAGCAGACAGCACTGGCCAAAGCGATGCATGCCATAGCGCTCGCGTACGGCTTGGGGTTCGGCTGCGAGGTTGAAAGCTTCGCGGGCTTGGGTGCTGGTCATCAATCGATAGGCCGAAGCGAAGTGCTCGTCCATCATCTTGGCCGACTCGCTGGCTTCGAAACGCGATACGGAGGCATCGACGATATCGCGCAGGCGTTGTCGGCGGTCGATGCGCGCCGTGCCGATGGTTTCTGGTGGAAGCAGATCGGGGACTTTGAAGTTCGGTTGGCTCGGGTCGGCCATCAGAGCAAAGGGGTCTTGAGCTTTGCCTAGGAACCCGCCGGCTTGTCCGTTGGGCAGGTTTCCACCGCCACGGCCCATGGTTTCAGGGAGGACCACGTGAGGTGGAAGGTCCGAGCGTCTACCGAGCAGAAAGCCTGCGACACTTCCAGCGTGAGGTGTGTTGACACCACCTTGGAACTGTCGACCGGTTTGCATGATTTGCCATCCTGCGTCATGGACCGCTGCTCCGCGGTGAAAGCAGGATCGGACCAAGGAGAATTTATCGGCGATCTGAGCATGCTTGGGGAGAATCTCCGAGAGGAGCATTCCGGGAGCTTTGGTCGGGATGGGCTTGAAAGGACCCCGGACCTCTGCTGGTGCGTCGGGTTTGACGTCGAAGGTATCGATGTGGCTTGGGGCACCGAGGTTGAAGATCATGATCGCCGAGCGCTTGGACTTGGCAGGGTCGATCGCTTGAGAGTCTGCGGCGGCCAAGTACTGAGGCAGGCCTAGACCGACTGCACCGAGCGTTCCGACTTGGAGGAAATCTCGACGAGTCGTTCCGTTGCAGGTTTGAGCTGATCCATCAGAGATGAAGGTCAACATGGGGGGGAATTCCCTGGGATAGTTTCGAGGCTAGGTTCAGTGATCTAAGAGTATACCCGGAAATTACTTTGAGAGCACCTTTGGCAGGATCCACATCACAGCGGGCGGGATGACCAGGATTGCTAGGATATTCAGACCGAATCCCGCGATGAGCATGTCTTTGACGGGAAATTTTTTCTGGGCAAAGACCAGGGTGTTCGGTGGAGTCGCCACCGGCATCATAAATCCACAGCTGCTGGCAAGGACCGTGGCGCTTAGCAAAACAATCGGATCGATTTTCATGGCCGATGCGGCTCCCATGAGGATCGGGATCATGGTCGTGGCCGTCGCGACGTTGCTAGCCATCTCGCTGATAGCCACTACGAGCAGAACCACTGCGGTCAAAAGGAGCCAGATCGGAACCCCTTGGAGGCCAGCGGCCGCGATACCGATCTGCTCATCGAGTTTCGATTTGCTGATGGCATTCGAGAGGCTCAAGCCCCCGCCGAAGAGGAGCAATACACCCCAGGGGATTCGATCGACGTCCTTCCACACAAGCACCGGCTTGCCCAGCGGAAAGACAAGGAGCAAGGCCAGAGCGCACATCGCGATCCAAGCGTCGTTGGCCGGTGAGAGCCGAGCGTGCCATGAGGTGTTTTCAAGCAGATCCAGGATAGGTGTTCGCAGGATCCAACTGCCAGCGGCGACGGCAAAGATGATCAGTGTGGTGCGTTGTTGCCAAGTTAACCGGTGGGTCGATTTCCATTCTTCGGCCCATTCGCTCGGAACGGTGATGCTCAGATTTTTCATCGGCCAGAGGATCAGCACCATCCAGACCCAACAACCCACGAGCAAGACCGCGACGATCGGCATGGCCACGAGCATCCAGTTCCAGAAACCGATTTCCATTCCGCGCTCCCGCAGGAACCCAGAGAAGTAGATATTCGGTGCGGTTCCGACCAGGGTTCCCATCCCTCCGATGCTTGCGGCATACGCGACTCCGATGAGGATCGATTTGGCAAAGTTCGGATGGTTGGTCGTCGCAATAACGCTAAGGGCAAGAGGTAGCATGAGCATGGTGGTGGCAGTGTTGTTGATCCACATGCTGAGCATCGCAGTGCAGAGCATGAAGGCAGCCACGACACGGCTCGCATTCGAGCCAGCCCAGCGCAGCAAAAACAGCGCACCGATGCGATGGAGCATCGTCTTCTCGATCGCCAATCCTAAACCGAAGCCACCTAGGAAGAAGTAGACACTTTCGTTTGCATACGGTGCACAGGCATCCATCATCGCCGATTTGGCCGGATAGAGCCCGGTCAGTGGCAAGACGATCATCGGCAAAAGAGCGGTCAGTTCCAGCGGGACCGGTTCGGTCATCCACCAGACAGCCATCCACAGGCTAAGTGCCGCTACGGTGGCAGCCAAAGGGGGAAACGAATCGATTCGGATCAGTAGCCAGTAGGCGGCGATGGCAAGCAACGGACCCAGAGGAAATGTAATCTTGTTCATGCCCAAGAGTATAAACTCTGCCAATAGCTCGAAGATCGACTTGCAGGTAAATCGTGACTCTATCGCCTCTTGGGGGAATCAGATTTTACGGTTTTTGCGGCTTGGGCCTCGGCGAATTCGTCCGGAGCGTTCAGTTCAGCCACTCGAACCAGCAAGATCACGTCTTGGATCTCACCTTCTTTGGATCGAGTACGAAAGAAGTGCTCACCGATACCTCGCGGTTCGGGGCTAGAGGTGACCAAGAGGCAATCGCCAATTTGCATGCTGAGGGCCAGGGTCAAGGAGTCCCAGCTGAGGCTTTCTCGGCGCTCTTCGGTACGGATGGCGGAATCTTTGGCGACGACACTGCGGCGGGTTTGCCCGTATTCGAGTTCGGGTCTCAGGAGGACGTGCGCTGATTGGGGACCGAGGGGTTTGGCGTACAGGGAGAACAGGAAATGAGGTGCGGGAAACTGGCCACCTCGAAACCCGTCGTCGTTGTAAAAAAGGGTCACTGTTTCTTTGGAGAGATTGCGGACAGTGAGGACTTTGCGTTGGTCGGGTCGGCATCGCCACAGTTGAGAGAAGCTCGAAACGTCGGCAACCACACCGGCTTGTTCCATGGGGTCTTGCTCGATCCTTGCGGCATTTTGGGAGACCCAAGCTTGGGTGATGGCCGGAAGTTGCCCGGAAAATTTTCCTGCTCGCAGTCCGTTTCGATCCAGTAGGAGTCTTTGCTCGGGCGCAATGACTTGTTCATCCGCATAGGTCCAAAGATCTTTCATTTGCTGAGACTCGACTGAGCTGAGTCGCAGCAGAATGGTTTCGATACCGACGGTGTCTGGGGATATTTCCTGGGTGAGAATCGAAGGCTTGCTCGGCTCGGGTTCTTTTCGAGTCGGCAGCCAATGCGCGCATCCGCAAGTGGAGCTTGCAAGAGCGCTAATCAGGAAACAACGCCTAGATGTTCTCCGCATGTTTGAGGGGATTATTTAGGTCCACCGGGGAGGTTCGGAGCGTTTTGGTTGGCCGTTCTGGGGACTTGAGGCTGGGCGGGCATATAAGGGATCTCGTTGGTTTTCCAACCGGCTCCCGGATCGATCGGGATAAAATCCCTTTGGAAGAGCGATTCGCTAAGTTTCTGGAAGATGTTGGAATTGATCTGACGGCTGGCGAACTGATAGACCATTCGTTTGTCGCGAGGTTCGATCACCACGCCGTTGGCATTGACCGCTTGGTCGCTCCATTCAGGCATGTACAAGACCATCAGTTCAGGCAGAAACATGTCGCGATCTAGGACGATTTGAACGTGGTGATAATTCACCGCGTCGACAGGATACTTCGGATAAGCTTCGATGGCATATTTGTTTTCAACCGCTCGTCCATTTTCGGTGCCGGGAGAAATCGCGCGGACCCAGTAACGGGCCTTGATCTCGTCGGCCTTGACTCCAAAGAGAAACGGCAGGGGTGAGTTCATGATTCCCAGTCCCTGCATCTCCGGAGGCAGTTCGAGTTTGGTTCGGATTTTTTCCTTGCGGTCATAATCCCAAACGAACTTGCCATCGCAAACGACCCACTCGCCGGAGTTGTTTGGGTCGACCTTCAGTTCGACTTGTTTGTCTTTGGATACCTGGCCGGTCATCTTGGTGTAGACCTCGGTCTTGAACAGGCCGCGGTCTGGTTTTTGAAAGCGAACCACTCCGCGGCTGGCGGCCACGGTGATATCGCCTCGTCCGAGTTGACGAGCGATCTCCTGCACACCGGGTGCTTGGGAGTCGAACTCCCATCGACTGAATTCGCAGCTGAAGCGTTCGATCTTGGCCGTCTCTTGTTCCCAGTAGGCTAGGATTTGATCGATGGTTTGTTGTTCTTGAGGAGTAAGCTCAGGGAATGGTCGTTGCTGGATGACTTGGCCGCCATTGTTAGGGCCTTGCATTTGAAATTCTTGGCCATCGCGGACGGCTTGCTGCAACTGGCTCTGAACGCGGTTGGCGTTTTGCGGGTTGAGCTGCGGGTTGAGTTGCGGGTTTTGCTGTTGAGTTTGCTGGGGAGCTTGACCTTGCGGTGCACCGCTAGGGCTTTTTGCCGGAGCCGCAGGGTTCGATCCACCGTAACCTGGCGAGCGAGGCTGGACGATCGGGGCTTGGCCAAGCGCCAGGTGCACGGAGCTTGAAACTAGGCAAGCTACCATCGTGCAAGCTACCATCGTGGTCATCCGGAGAGCGCGATGGACTTGAATCGTAGTGGTTCGGCGCATTGGGTCACTCATCCTTGAGCGGTGAATACGGGATTGGCTCGGCAGTTGCGGCCTGAAGAGCCGTTTGTGAAATCTCCCAGAGACTAACAATATTTACGTGTGGCTTCTAGATCGTTTTTCGAGCCCTAAAACGTATTGCTAGCAAAACGAGCCTTGCGAGTTATTCGATGGTCCCGTAGCAGAGATAGAAAACCAGCATGAGTTGGCAGGCGCTGACCCCCAAGCCCACCGGGTGGCCCAAGCGAGCTCGGCGTTGGGTCATGAAAAAAATCACCGACAGGACGATCAGGGTTCCGAGTCCCTTGGCGATCAGAAACAGGGTTACGTCCGGGATCGAGCCTTTGGGGAGTTGATCGAGTTGCATAAGCCATCTGCCGATGGGGTTCATTTCGAGTTGCCTGAGGCTTTCGGCATAGCGGATCGTAAGGAGCATGTCGTAGGCCGAGATCGCTCCGATGACCATGAGGTAGAGAAACAGCAGCGCGTTCGAGATACCTCGAACCCACGGTTGCGACGAAGCCCTGGGGCTCCTCGGGCGGTGATTCTGGCTTAGGAGTTGTCTTTTTCGAAGGGGGACTTGGACGATCGCGCTCATGAACTGGAATTCTCCTGCGTTGTAGGTTCAAGTTACTTGAGAGGGCCGCACGAAAGGCAACCCGACCAAGGGCTCGGTGTTGCTTGTGGTAGAGCAACAAAGGGGTGGAACGAATGCCTTTTCATGCGTTTTGCGTGCCAAAGCGTGAGTATTCGGTGGGAAAATTCTCAGTGGGGATCGATCCCCCCTTGCTGGTCCCTCAAGGCGTAGAATTCCTTTCGACAAGAAAACCAGCGTATTTGCGGGGACCAAGCCACCTTGTCGATTGCGGACCTTTTAGGCAGACCGCAGGTCGGAAAATGAGCATTTTGGCGGAACGATCCCGGCCGGAGCCGGTAGAAAAACCACAAATTGCTGCTGATTCAAGCGGTTATCAGTTGTTTGAACAACTATTGTTTATACAATCAAGCGGATGAACAACCTCAATCTTGCCATTCAGTTTTTTCTTCAGATCGCGGTCATCCTGGGGGCTTGTCGCCTTGTTGGGCTTGTCGCGAAACACTTCGGTCAACCGCAAGTCGTGGCCGAGATGATCGCCGGAGTGCTGCTCGGGCCGTCACTCTTTGGGCTGCTGGCCCCGGAGTGGCAAAGCTCGCTCTTTCCATGGGATGCCAAGCAGGCGACGCGGGATACCTCTTCGTATCTTTTCCCTGCCTCTCAATTGGGGCTAGCCCTCTATATGTTCGTTGTGGGGTTGGAATTCCGAATCGACATCGTCCGTCGTCACCTGAAAAGTTCGATCGCGGTATCGACGGCAGGGATGCTGGTTCCATTCTTATTGGGTGCTGGATTGGGATATTTGTTCCATTCCTGGGGTGGATTGTTTCCTGAGAGAACGTCGGCCAATGAAGCCATGCTTTTTGTCGGTGCATCGATGTGCATAACGGCCTTCCCCATGCTCGCGCGGATCATCCATTTCAAGGGCCTTCAAGGGACCTTGATGGGAACGGTTGCCATCGGTGCCGGTGCGATCGATGACGCGGTTGCTTGGTGTCTCTTGGCGTTCGTATTAGCGAGTTTCGACAACGACCCGTCGCAAGCGATCCGGAGCATTGTCGGGGGGATTGTTTTTGTGCTGATCGTCACGATGGTCCTCCGACCGCTCCTATTGCGTTTCCATCGGATGTTTTTGGACGGTGCTGGAAAATTGAGCGAGACGGGTCTGGTCTTGGCATTGATGCTCATGGCCTTGGGAGCCTGGTTTACCGACTCGATCCATCTGCATGCGGTCTTTGGTGCGTTTTTGATTGGGACTGCGATCCCACGGGGCCAGATCCATTTGGGCGTTGTCGATCGGGTTCAGCCTTTGACGGTCGCACTTTTTTTGCCCTTGTTCTTTACCTATTCGGGGCTCAACACCCGGATTGGCTTGCTCAATCAATGGTGGCTTTTGGGAATATGCGTCGCGATTCTCATTGCGGCGATTCTTGGCAAATGGGCTGCGTGTTCGCTGGCCGCAAGGCTCTCGGGATTGAGCATGCGTGAGGCGATGGGGATTGGAGTGCTGATGAATGCTCGCGGACTTATGGAATTGATCATCATCAACAAAGGTCTCGAACGAGGCATTATCTCCTACGAGCTTTTTGCTTGCCTTGTGATCATGGCCATCGTCACGACGCTCATGGCTTCGCCGCTCTTTGATCGGATGGTGGGTACTGATCCGATGGCCTCTGGAGCGAGTTCAAACGAAGATGGCGTATCGTAAAGATACGCCATCTATAGAAGAATTGCGGTCTAGACTTGGTCTACATCCAAGTTCCTTTGAGGAACTCGTCGTCGATATCGAGTGACTCGACTTTGTTGTCCTCTCGAAGAGCGAGCGTTGCCCAGAACTCTGTGGCTTGTTGGTCGTCTGAGTCCACTGGGAACAAGGCAGGTCCGTAGAGATCTGATTCGTCCGTCAGGGTTGCCCAAGCGTTGGCTTGAACTCCCGCTGTGTTGAACAGTACGGCTTGCTCGACGGTTTCGGGTTGCGGAGCTGCCAGCAGTCCGATTGCCAAGTTACTCGTGCCGTCGATCGCTTCGCCTTCGCCTGATCCGCTGTTGCCCGAGGAGTTGATGAAATCGATGAGGCTCAATACGTCGGTCGAATCGATGAATCCGTTTCCGTTGACATCGTAGTACGGTGGTGGAGGCGGAAGCTGTTCGACTGGAACCGAGGCTCCCTTGGAGTTCAGCAGGTTGATCACCAGCAACACGTCGATTGGAGAGACGAACGAGTCGTTGTTCACGTCGTATCGGTTGCTTGGGTTCTGGTAGAGCGACGCGACGACTTGGACCGTCACCGTGGCAACGTTGCTCGATAGGCCGTCGTTGTCGGAGACTGCGTAGGCAAAGGTGGCTATCCCTGTAAATCCAGCTTGGGGGATAAACAGGATGCGTCCATCGCTTTGAGCGACCGCCGTACCGAAGTTCGGAGGCGTGACGATGTTGACCGAGCCGCGATTGATGGTTCCATCGGTGTCATAGTCGTTTGCCAAGACATCGATAACAATTTGGGTATCCCGTTTGGTGACCACAGAGTCAGGAACCGCTATAGGGGCGGTATTGACATTCACCGTGACGGTGGCCTCTTGGGAGTATTTCCCGAGAGAGTCCCGAACTCGGTAAGTGAACGTGTCTTGGCCACGGAAGTTCTTGTTTGGCGTGTAGCGGACGGTACCCGAAGGAGTGGTCGCAACGGTGCCATTGACCGGTAGGCGACCGATTTCGATCGAGCCGATATCTAGTGGGGTATCGACATCGGTGTCGTTTGCCAAGACGGGCAAGAGTTCCGAGACGTTGAACGGCACGGTGAAGGTGTCGTTGTTGGCTACCGGAGCATCATTGATCCCGCTGACAGTGATCGAGACGGTGGCAACATTGCTGAGCAACCCTGCGGTGTCTTTGGCACGGTAGGTGAACGTGTCGACAAGGCTTTGGCCATCGACCATGGCTCGGAGTCGAGCAGAGACGGTAGGATTGTAGACGACCGAACCGTCGTTTCGAACCGTCACTGCTGCACCGAGATCCGAGGTCGCTTGGAAGGAAGCGACGCTCAGGGTGTCGTTGGGCAGATCTGGGTCGGTATCGTTAGCCAGAACACCTGGAGCCGTCACGTTGAGGATGGTGTGCTCGTCGGTGCTGTAACTGTTGTTTAGAGCAATCGGTGCGTCGTTGACCGGATTGATCGTAATCGAGAACGTCTTGGCCTGCGATCGATTCACGTTTGGTGGGGTGCTTGGACCGTTGTCGGTTGCAACAACCGAAACGATGGCAACTCCCGAAGCGTTTGGTGCCGGGGTGAATCGGATCACACCGTTGGCATCGATTGTTGGCTGCGAGGTAAACAGTGCAGGTTTGTCTGCCGTGGTCGAGATCGTAACGGTCTGGCTGGCTTCATCCAAGGCAGTCGGCGGATTGCTGTTCATCCCTTCGGCTGGAACGATATCTGCCAGGACGATACCGGTAAACGCACCGGAGTCCTCGTCGACGGTGATGTTCCTCGTGACGTTAAAGCCAGGCGGATCGTTGACCGGTGTGACCGACAAGGTAAATGTCGCTGCTTGCGAACGGTTGTTGTTTGGTGGCGGCGACGATGGGCCGCTATCGACTGCAACCACGACGATCCTGACGGTTCCATTGGCGTCCTTGGCCAATGTAAAGCTCAACTGGCCAGTGGCATCGACCGCGGGTCGCACGGCGAACAACGAATCGTTGTTGGTAGTTACCTCGAACGAGACGCTCTGGGCATTTGGACCGGAGTTCTCATCGGTCGCAGCCGGTGGACCTGCCAGAATGTTGGTTGCCCATGGAGCCAGGTACGCAGCGGAGTCTTCCAGGACCGTGACATTTCCACCCGCAGTGAACTGAGGAGGATCGTTGATCGGTCCAACACTCATGGTGATTGTTCCGGTGGCACTTTGTTGCCCAGGCTTGTAGGTCGCATCGTCGGTTACAACGTAGCGGATGAAGTCTTGGCCGACAAAGTTCAACGGTGGTATGTAGTCGAACCGGACGATTCGACCGCTGCTGAAGACCGGGATGACCACACCGCCGCGAGCCGTCAGCTGCTCGATGTTGGTCATGCGAATGGTTTGACCTTCGGCGACCTCATCGGGAGGTCCTGGCAGATCATTTGCCAGAACATCAGCGGTTTGGACCGTGACTCGGGTGTCTTCGGAGGTGGCTGTTAGGTATCCAGCCGAAATCGGCGGATCGTTCACAGGAACGATGTTGATCGTAAAGACGCTCTGGGTCGAGACGTTGGTGTTGGGCGGAGGAGTCGACGCACCGTTATCACGCAGGGTTACCCGAACGCGGGTGTCTTTGCCCGAGTTGCTGTTGATGTCCTTGGCCGTCTGATAGACCAGAGTTCCATCGACGCCCAGCGTTGGCTGGATGGCGAAGGCGGTCGGATCGAAGGCGACGACTTCGAACGATAGTTCTTGGTTCGATTCGTCCCCTGCGGTGACCGGTCCTGGGCGGATGCCGGTCGCAAAGTTCGGAACCGATACAACCCCTTGGTCTTCGTCGGAAGTGGTCGACGATGGGATGGAAAATTCCGGAGCATCGTTGATCGGACGGATGATGATCGAGAAGGTCGCATTCGGGCCGATGTTGTCATTAGGGAACGGACCTGCGCGACCGTTGTCAACCAAGTTGACGATGATGATTGCCGTACCGTTCTGATTCGGAGCCGTGACAAAGCTCAATTCACCTGTCGAGGAGATCTTGGGCTGGGTGCTGAAGAGTCCTGTGTTGGAGTTGAACGTGACGTTGAACGTCAAGGTCTGGGATACTTCATCGATCGCCGTTGCAGGACCGGGCCGAACGTTGGTCGCAAAACCCACCACGCGAGTCGGAGTCACACCCGTGACCGATTCGTTGTCTTCCAAGACCGACACCAATGTTGTTGGGATCGTGTACTGAGGTTCATCGTTGATGTCGGCGACATTGAGCGTCAATAGCTTCTCAGTGCTCTGGGACGGAACGCCGTTGTCGGTGGCGATCAATCGGATACGAGTGTCCTTGAACAAGCTATTCACATCTGGCGCCAACTGGAACGTCAGATCCCCGGTACCTGTTACCAAAGGCTGGATGGTAAAGGCGGTCGGATCGACGGCAACAGCGATGATCGTCGTCGTTTGGTTCGATTCGTCAGTAGCCGTCAAAGGTCCAGGTCCGAGGTTCGTGATGAAGCCCGGAAGGGTGAGGAACCCGTCATCTTCACGCATGGCGAAAGTATTGAAAGCCATGTCAAAGATCGGTGGATCGTTGATCTCTTTGACCCGAATCGTGAAGGTTTGGGTCGCAGAGCGATTGACGTTCGGCGGGGTATTCGAGCCGTTGTCGAACAAGCTAACGCGGACCAAGATCGGACCGGAGTTGAGAATGTTCACATCAGGAGCAAGGTCGTAGGTCAGTGTGCCGGTAGGCGAGATTCGCGGTTGGCCTGCCGCTCCGTTGAACTTGCTCGGATCGATTGCTTGGACGTCAAACGTCAGGGTTTGTGCAGGAACACCGCTAACCAAGCCCAGTTCATCGATCGCCGTAGCCGGACCAGCAGCGATGTTGGTTGCAAACCCGTTGACGGGCGAGACTTCCAGGTCCTCATCGATGCTGATGATTGGATTGGGGATCGTAAACAACGGAGCATCGTTGACGGCGTTGACGATCAGGGTGACGGTGATTTCAGCCGATGTATTGACGTCTGGGATACCCGGGCGGGAGCCAGGAGCAGGACCGTTATCGACCGCCTTGACCTTGATCAAAATCGGACCGGAGTTGACGATGTTGACATCGGGTGCCAAGTCGTAGGTCAGAACGCCAGTTGGGCTGATTCGAGGTTGTCCGTTGACCCCGTTGAAGCGAGTCGGATCGACTGCACTGACGGTGAAGGAGACGGTTTGCGAGGCGATTTCATCCACTGCGGTACTTGGACCTGGCAGGATTCCTGCCAGGAAGCCTGAGACCGGCGAGTTTTCCAGATCTTCGTTGATCGTGATCGTGGCGTTGGGAACGCTAAACTGCGGAGCATCGTTGACGTCTTGGACGCTGATGGTAAAGGTCTGAGGTGCAGACCGATGGACGTCGGGGATACCTGGGCGAGAGCCGGTCGCGGGCCCATTGTCCTGGGCGATGACTTCGACCAAGATCGGTCCAGAGTTGATCAGGTTAACGTCGGGAGACAAGTCGTAGGACAGGGTTCCGTCTGGAGTGATCTGAGGTTGCACACTGAATCGGGATGGGTCCAGGGCTCTGACGTTGAAGCTGACGGCTTGGCCGGGAGGACCGTTTTCGTCCGTAGCCGTCGGAGGACCAGCAACGATGTTCGTTAGGAAACCAGGAAGCGGGGAGCTTTCAAGGTCTTCGAGGATCGAGATGGTTGAGTTCGGAATCGTAAATCCAGGTGCATCGTTGACGTCTTGGACTAGGATCGTAAAGGTTTGCTCGATCGATCGATTGACGTCTGGGATTCCTGGTCGGCTTCCGGCGGCAGGACCGCTATCGACTGCGACGACCTTGACCAAAATCGGCCCAGAGTTGAGCAAGTTCACATCGGGAGCCAGATCGTAGGTCAATTGGCCAGCCGAATTGATACGGGGTTGGCCGGCAGGACCATTGAAGCGGCTCGGGTCCACCGCGGTGACTTCGAAGGAAACGGTTTGTCCCGGAGTTGGAGGATTCAATCCGAGTTCATCGGTAGCTGTCGGAGGACCGGCAACGATGTTGGTAACAAAGCTTGCGACCGGCGAGACCTCGAGGTCTTCGAGGATATTGATCACAGGGTTTGGAATCGTAAAGAGCGGAGCATCGTTGACCGCGACCGGAAGAATCGTAAAGGTCTTGGGTGCTGAGCGGTTGTCATCCGGGCGACCTGGTCGCGAGCCGGCGGCGTTGCCGCTATCGATGGCGATGACTTCGACCAGGATCGGCGAGGAGTTCAGCGCGTTGACATCGGTGTTGAGGGTGTAGGTCAAGGTCCCATCGGCAGCGATCGCAGGTTGGCCAGCGGC
>CAILTZ010000410.1 GCA_903837255.1 uncultured Pirellula sp.
GGCGCTGTCGGCCAGACGCTTGCGATCGACTTGGTCAAATTGGATCCGATCGACGACGACCTGCAAGTGCTGAACCTGCTTGGCAGGAATCTTGAGGTCTTGGTCGATCTGATGGGTCTTGCCATTGACCCGAATCCGTGTGTAACCACCCCGGAGCAGATCCTGCAGAAAGGCTTCGACCGTTTGGTTGGCGTGTGGGGCGATGGGGGCCAGGAGCAAGCACCGTTGGGGCAGCGAAGGGTTCTGCTGAGCCTGGTCCTTTTTTAGCATCCATCGGTCGAGGATTTGATCGATCGTCTGGGCTTCGACGGGGGCATCGCATTGCGTGCAATGCTGTTTGCCCATCCGCGCAAAGAGCACCCGGAAGTAATCGTAGATTTCGGTGACCGTGCCGACCGTCGAGCGCGGGGTATGCGACAGACCCTTCTGTTCGATAGCGATCGCTGGAGCCAATCCATCGATTCTCTCGACGGATGGTTTAGGCATCTGTCCGACGAACTGCCGGACATAGGGACTGAGGCTCTCGACGTATCGCCGTTGGCCTTCGGCATAGATCGTATCCATGGCCAGCGAGGTCTTGCCACTTCCGCTGTGCCCGCAGAAGACAGTCATGGCTTGTTTGGGGATCGTCGCATCGATGTTCTTGAGGTTGTGCTGGGTGGCACCAAGAACGCGGATGTCTTGCATGGCCGGGCTGGTCAACAACGACGAGTCGGCTGCTAGATTTGTACCGCCAGTTTTCCTGATGGCTGATTTGCTCGTTGACTTGCGTGCCTTTTTCGTACTCGGTCGGTCGCTATGGGTTTCCAGGTATTGCTTCAGAGCCGCTCCAGTAAAGGAGTTCGGAGCCTTAGCGATATGCTCAGGAGTTCCACAGCAAAGAACCGTACCACCCCCTCTTCCTCCCTCGGGTCCCAGATCGATTACCCAGTCGGCCGATTGGATCAAATCCAGGTTGTGTTCGACAACGACGACGGTGTTCCCCTTGTCGACCAAGCTATGGAGGACTTGCAGCAGCAGATCGATGTCATGAAAGTGTAGGCCGGTGGTCGGTTCGTCCAGCACATACATCGTCTGGCCGGTCCCCCTCTTGCTCAGCTCGCGTGAAAGTTTGATCCGCTGAGCTTCGCCCCCCGAGAGGCTTGGCGATGGCTGACCGAGCTTGATGTATTCGAGCCCGACATCTGCGAGTGTTTTGAGTTTGCTCACGATTTTCGGGAACGCGTCGAAATGCTCGATGGCCTGCTGAACGTCCAGGTCCAAGCAATCGGCGATCGACTTACCCTTGAAGAGAACTTGCAGCGTCGAGCGCGCATAGCGTTTGCCTTCGCAAACAGCGCACGGGACCCAGATGTCGGCCAAGAACTCCATGTCCAAGCGCAACGCCCCGTGCCCCTCGCACAGCGAGCAGCGCCCGAGTTCGGTGTTGAAGCTAAAGGTGCCTGGAACAAAACCGCGTCGTTTGCTCTCGGGCAACTCGGCGAACAGATCCCGTATCTCATCGAAGAGTTTGGTGTAGGTCGCGGGGTTGCTCCGGGGCGTTCGACCGATCGGCGATTGGTCGATTTCGATGAGCTTGTCCAAATGCTCGATGCCTAGGATCTCTCGGTGCTGCCCAGGGCTGTCTTCGGCTCCATTCAAAGCGTTTCGCAGGGTGGGTGAAAGGATGTCGGTAACTAGCGAACTTTTGCCAGAGCCGCTCACACCCGTAACGGCGATCAATTGTCCGAGGGGGAAATCGACGTTGATGTTCCGCAGGTTGTTGTGGCTAGCTCCCAAGACTCGGAGGGTTTTGCCCGAGCCTGTGCGGCGCTCTGCGGGACGACGGATGATGCGCCTGCGGCTTAGGAACTGACCGGTTAGACTCTGCGGGTTTTCCGAGATGTCCTCGAGCGAACCGACCGCGATCAGCTCGCCCCCCTTGACCCCGGGGCCGGGTCCAAAATCGACGAGCAGGTCGGATGCTCGCATCGTGTCTTCGTCGTGCTCGACAACGATGAGGCTGTTTCCGATGTCGCGAAGTTTCTTCAAGGATCGCAGAAGCTTGTCGTTGTCACGAGCGTGCAGGCCGATCGAAGGCTCATCCAAAACATACAGCACGCCGGTGAGCCCGGCACCGATTTGACTCGCAAGTCGAATGCGTTGCGATTCACCCCCAGAGAGAGTGGGTGCGGCCCGATCGAGCGATAGATAACCAAGCCCGACATCTTGCAAAAACCCCAATCGGCTTCGCACCTCCTTGAGGACCTCCGTCGCTATCAACTCCTGCGTGGCGGTCAGTTCCAAGCTCGAGAAGAACCCGACAGCTTCGTCGATCGACATCGCTGAGCACTGGCCGATCGATCTCCAAGCATCTTTGTCGTTGAAGGCGCTGGCAAGCGTTTTGAGTTTGATCGATCGGGCTTGGGGATTCAGACGCTGACCATCGCACGACGGGCAAGTGATGCGTTGCAAGTAGCGTTCGTAGCGAGTCCGGACCGCTTCGCTGTTGGTGTTGCGGTACACGTACATCAAATCATTAGCGATCCCCTCGTAATTTCTACGTCCAATCGAGGATTGCTCGCAGTAGGCTCGGAACTTGCCGTCGCTTACGAGCAAGAGATTGCGGGCCGATTCGGGGATATCCTTCCAAGGTAGTTTGATCAGATCCTTGCGAAATTTGTAGTTGACCTCGATGCTCTTGCAAAAGGTCTCTAGTGCTTCTTGGAGCCACATCGGCATGGCATCCCATTTTCCGAGCAGTTCGATGGCTCCCTGATGGATCGATAGAGCGGGGGATTTGACGAGCGATTCCTCGGTAAAGAACGAGGTCATCCCGAGCCCTTCGCATTCCGAGCAAGCTCCTTGCGGAGAGTTGAAACTCAGCAATTGCGGCGAGGGGGTTGGATAAGAGGTTCCGCACTTGGAGCAGACGTAGAGTTGAGAGTAGATCACATCGTTGGCCGGATCGCAGCCCCAATCGACATCCGACGTTGAGCTCGCATCTCCGAGGGGTATGGCCCGGCTGAGGATCATCGACCCCTCGCCCAACTCCAAAGCCTTGTCGATCGATTCGCACATCACACCCAGGCTCGGGGACTCGAACAACGCGGGACTTACATGGATGCGATCCACGACGACCTCGACGTTGTGCTTGTAAAATCGATCCAGTTCCGGAGGTTTGTTTAGCGAGTACAGGTTTCCGTCGACTCGGACTCGGTTAAAGCCAAAGCGTTGGAGTTGGTTGAACAGGTCTTTGTGGCTCCCCTTTTGGTTTCGGACCAGCGGGGCCAAGATCGCGTACCAAGCCGGTGGATCCTTGGGCTTGGGTTTCTTGGGCATCAGGCCGCGGATCTTCTCGATCATTTGATCGCGAGTCTGCTGCGTAATTGGGACCGTGCACTTGGGACAATACCCCGTACCGCAGCGGGCAAAGAGGACCCGCAGAAAGTCGCTCAGCTCGGTGATCGTCCCGACCGTTGAACGCGGGTTGTGGCCTGTCGATTTCTGACTGATCGAGATCGACGGGGCTAGCCCCGAGAGCAGATCGACATCCGGTTTAGGCATCTGGCCGACGAACTGTCGGGCATACGTCGAGAGGCTCTCGAGGTAACGCCGCTGGCCTTCGGCAAACAGGGTATCGAATGCCAGGGAGCTTTTGCCGCTCCCGCTAACGCCGGTAAAGCAGATCAACTGGTTTCGAGGAAGCTCGACGCTGACGTTTCTGAGGTTGTGTTCCCGAGCCCCGCGAACGACGATAGGCAGCGCTCCGGGGTGCTGATCGTCCTTCGCTTTGCGCGGTCCCTTCTTGATCACGGACTGGTTGCTCTTTTTTGGCGAATTATCTCGATTAGCGAACTAGTGAATTCCGGCATGAGACAGGTAGCGTTCGGCATCGAGGGCTGCCATGCAACCGGTGCCAGCCGAGGTGATGGCTTGGCGGTAATAGTCGTCGGCCACATCACCGGCAGCGAAGACTCCGTCGACGCTGGTGATGGTTCTGTAAGGTTGTTTCCAATCGATGTAGCCATTCTCGCGCAAATCAACTTGTCCACCGAGGAACTTGGCGTTGGGGGTATGCCCGATGGCTAGGAACATTCCGGTGGCTTCGAGGGTTGACGTGGAGTCGCTCTGGAGGTTTCGAATCCGCACACCGGTTACACCGATACGAGGATCGTCATCGCCAAGGACTTCGTCGACAACCGAGAATTTAACCATCTCAATTTTTGGGTTGGCAAAGGCTCTTTCTTGCATGATCTTGCTGGCTCGCATTTCGCCACGGCGAAGGAGCAGGTAGACCTTTGAAGCGTATTTGGTCAGATAGCTGGCCTCTTCGACAGCCGAATCGCCACCGCCGACGACGACCAGAGGTTTGTTGCGAAAGCGAGGGAGTGCACCGTCGCACACCGCACAGGCGCTGACGCCTCGGTTGCGATACTTCTCTTCGCTAGGTAAGCCCAGGTAGTTGGCGCTTGCGCCCGTGGCGATGATCACCGTATGGGTTTGGAACGAGCCGTTCTCGCTGGAGTTTAGGACCAGAGGCTTCTTGGAGAAATCGACGCTGACGATGTCATCGGTCATCACGCGGGTGCCAAAGTTGGTGGCTTGCTGACGCATCAGTTCCATAAGCTCTGGGCCTGTGACGGCATGGGGATGTTCCTCGACGGGCGGGAACATGTATTTGCGGCTGGGGTCGATTGCCGAATCGATGAACTCTTTGAGCTTGCCGGATGGAAAACCCGCATAGTTTTCGACCTCGGTCGTCTGAGCCAACTGGCCCATCGGAAAGCGTCCCATGACTCGATTCTCTTCGGTCATAGCTCCTTCGAATAGAAGCGGTCGCAGATTGGCGCGTGCGGCGTAGATTGCAGCCGACCAGCCTGCCGGTCCGCTACCGATGATGATGCAGTTTTCGACGTCGCTCATTGGGGATGATTCTTTCGGATCAGATTCAAGAAGCTCAGGGGTCCCGCAGGCAGGAAAAAAGCCTTACGAAAGACTAGCGTTTTATCACACCTCGGAGGATTCTACCAGGACAAAGCCATGCGATTTCTGACCCGTCGTCGCACCCCCCAAAAGGACAACGCCTTGATCTCAGGGTACGTATGGGCTCGTTGACCTTTTTTAACCTCAAATTCTGGCCAAGAGCCAACGATTTGGGCGGGACGGCTTTCCACTCGACCCAAGAGAGGCAATAGACTGTTAAGGGTTCCGTCACCCCTTGGTATTCCTTCCTTCAACGCTCTCGAACGCATTCCTCCGCAAGGTCGCTGTTCTATGCTCATCTCTATGGTTAACTCTATGCTCATCCCGAATCGGTTGCTGCTGATTGGATGCACTGCTTTCTTATCGCTGATGCTCGGCCCTGGGGTGCTCAGTCCTGGGACACTCAGAGCCGCACCTCCTAACATCGTTTTTATCCTGGCCGATGATCTTGGTTATACCGACTTGGCGTGTTACGGCAGCCGATACTATGAAACCCCGACCATCCATGTCGATCTTTATGCCAGTCTTCTGGAGATCGGCCACGCACCCAAGCCGACTCAGGTGCTCGATGGTCAAAGCCTAGTACCCCTGATGCAACACAAAGGTGATTTTGCGCGCGAAGCGATCTTCCAGCATTTCCCGGGATATCTAGGGGCTGGCGCCGACACTTGGCGGACCACTCCAGTTAGCACCATCTGCGCCGGAGAGTGGAAGCTCATGGAGTTCCTCGAAGACGGCCAACTGGAACTCTATAACCTCGACCAAGACATCGGCGAATCAAAGAACTTGGCCCAAACCAACGCTGCAAAAACCAAGGAACTCCATGATCGTCTGATCGCCTGGCGCAAGGAGATCAGCGCATCGATGCCGACGAGAAACGACGGCCAAGCCCCCTCGAAAAAGAAACAAAAGGTCGATCCATGACAGGCACGACAAGTAGATAGGCCATGTGATCTATGAAGATTCTGCTGATTTCCAATCCCGCTGCGGGCAAACGGTTCAAGACTGGGCTGGTGCTTCCTGGGTGGCTAACGAGCCAAACCGATCGAATCGAGCATCGCAGGACTGAATATGCCGGACATGCCCAGGAGCTTGCTGAGGAGGCTTGCCTACAGGGGGTCGATACGATCATCGCCGCCGGCGGGGATGGCACAATCCATGAGGTTCTAAACGGCATCCTCATTAGCAGCGTGGCTGGGGTACGCATGGGAATCGTCCCTGTGGGTACGGCCAACGATTACGCTTACTCGTTGGCTAAGCGGCCGGCATCGCAGGAGCGATTTGCGCAGCGGGTCGATGTCGGCGCAATGACTTGTTTCGGCCACCGCCGATACTTTGCCAATGTCGCGGGGTGGGATTTCCTGGCCGAGCCGCCGAGCTTGCCAGAGGGATGAAGCGACTGCCAGCCCGCTTGCGATACACACTGGCGATCCTGCGCTGCATGGGTGCATCGTACCAAACCGACCCGATCCGACTCGATGGAGGTGAGCCCAAGTCGTTTTTGATGATCAGCGCAGCGATCGGGATGCGTGAGGGGAGCTATCCGCTGACACCCGATGCCAAGCTTGACGATGGGCTCTTTGATTTGCTGTTGGTCGGAGCCTTGCGACGTCGCGATATCCTCCGGTACTTTCCAAGGATGATTCGGGGCGATATTCCAACGAGCGATCCGAGGATCTGCACGGATCGCAAATCGAAGATCGTGCTACGGAGTGCAAGGCCGATCCCATTGCACCTCGATGGCGAGGACCCTTGGAAGAACTCCAAACCCTTCTTGGATTCATCCGAGTTTTGCTTGGAGCTCGAGGTCATCCCCCGTGCGATTGTCATGGAGCTATGCGCCGTTTGAGAGGGCTCGAGACGATCCAGTCGGACACAAACTACCAACGGTACTTCGCATCACGGCCGAACATATTCCTGAAGCGTCAGATCTCTTTTAGGTGCTGTTTTAGGGGCTGTTTTAGGGACAGTCCCACCCCGGTAGCCGGCTGGCGTGACCACGTCGAGCGGTTGCTCGATGGCTGGCTCGATCCCCGGTTCGCTCATCGGCATGCTCATCGGTTCGATGAACTCTTGCACCGAGCCATCGGGCGCACAGGGTGGGCAGTAAGCTCCTTGGCCTGAGAAACCGTAGATGTCTGAGGTGATCGGACCTGGATCGATCCAGATATTCTCTGCATCGACTCGAATCGTGCCGAGGTCTTGGTCCAGGTTTCGTCGTTGGGCTTCGTAAAAGACCCACACGCCCAAGAATGTATTCTGCGCATTGAGCAGGTCTTGGAGAGCCGAGATGCTATCGCGTGCGGCTGTCGGACCGGAGGCTTGGTTCAAGCTCTCTCGAATTTGCCGCAGATCTTCGTTGATCGTAATCTGCTGGGCGGCGATCCGAACCGCATACCGCTGCAACTCAAAGTTGTATTGATTGTAGCGAATGTTTCGCAATTGCGATCTTAGGGTTTGCCAGATACCGTCTTCGAATCGGTAGTAGTTTCGTTTGGCTTGCTGGTACTCGATGAGGACTTGGCGGTACTGGTTGCGTTCGTTCATCCGAGTCAGTGCCGTGTCCCATTGGAACCCGGCCCGCAGGCGTCCTGTTTGCCCACGCAGAGACAATGGATTGTCATTGATGTTCTGCATATCGCCGCTGAAGACCAAGTCCAGGGAGCTCTCCAGGTTGTCGGCAACGACCTCGATGGATCGCCAGGAGTCGACCAGCTGGGCACGAGCGTTCATCCAGTCGAGTCGTTGCTGCTGGGCGATTTGAACCGCCTCCTCAGCTTGCAAGTCGACTTCGGGCAAGTTGACGCTCTCGACCCGAGCTCGGGCTTGGAGGACTTGCAAGGCCAACACGTCTTCGGCAAACTCGGCCAGAAGCGATTGGCTTGGCAAGATCACCTCGTCTCGCAGACTCTTGAACTGCTCTTTGCCATCGGCACCGGTGCTCGACAGAGCCTTCTTGGTATCCGCATCAAGTTTCTCGATCCTCTTGGCCCGGGCTTGAAAGCGTTTCTCAAGAACGTCGACATCCTTGGACAGTTTGTCGGTGAGCGTCTCGAGTTCCGTAGGATCGATCAAGGCAGCATCGAGAGTTTCGATTGGAAGCAGGTTGCAAATTTCCGATCGTTCCTGGTCGTAGATCTTTCTCAATCGCTTGAGCTCTGCGATGCGCTGAGGGAGGACCTGCTTGAGTTTTTCGATATCCTCGCGAACCTGAGGAAAGTTTTTGGAAAGAAGCGTCTTGCGGACATCTTCGATCGTTTCGATCCCGCGACCGATACGCTCGATCGCCTGGTTGGTTTCCTGGCCACGGGTGAGCGAACGCTCCTTCTTGCCCGTCGCAGGGTCAGTCTGTACGGGGCTCTGTTCGAGAAGCCTGGTGTTCTCGTCCCCGATTTCATTTCGAAGATCGGCAACCTTGTTGCGACGATCCTTTAGCTCGCCGCTGATCAAATTGAATTGATCGAGAGTCGGATCTTTGATCTCGATGCACACATAAGGAGGCAGGCCCAGGGTACCCTTGAAGTTGTCGAGGGTTTGCTCGTAGTTAAATTTCTGCTGCAGCAAACTGGCCTGTGCGGAGATCAACGCCTGGCGGGCTTGGGCCACCTGCAACTGCTGACCGGGAATCGTATCCTGAGTGGCCGGAATAATCGTCAGCTGCTCGCGAAGGGTGTCTTCGAAGCGAGACAGGTTATCACGAAGCCGAGCAACGTTTTCCTCCGCGTTTCGGATCTGAAGTTGGTTTTGGACGAGTCCCAAAAAGCCGCCGACTTGGGGGACCGCTCCGCCACCGCCAAAGCCAGCCCCGCCAGCGTTGTTTTGAACATTGCCAACCGTACCAAATCCACCCCCAAGACCCGTAAAGCCCTGCAAGCCCGCTCCACCGAAAAGGCCCCCGCGTCGAGTCGGCCCAGGTTCGGCTTGCCGACCCACCGTGACGGTCGTGTAAAAGCCCGTGCGGTATCGCTCAAAGGCACGTACGTTGTACAAGAGTGTTCGCTCGGCAAGTGTCAGCCGCTCCATGATCACATCGCGGCCACCTCCCCGCAAAAGCGGCTGTATAAAGCTAAAGTCGATCAGCGAATTGGCGGACTGGGTGTTTGGACCAGCCAATTGCCAAGTCAGCGTGTTGGCAAACCCGACGATCAAATCCCCTCCAGTGGTAAACTGACGACGCAGCGCCAGGCCACGAGGACCGCGAGAGAATAAGCTGTTGGATATCGTCGAGCTAGAGTTCCCACCGGCCCCCCGACGCAGCGCCCCGTCGGACGTGTAGATCGAGCCATAGCCAGCAAAGAGCTGATTGCTCAGCAAGAACCTTTCGGTGCTAACGTCCAATGCCGACAGATAAAGTGTTTCGATTTCTGACTGGTAGGTCGTGTTATGGAGAGTAGCTACCCGAACGGCCGTGTCGGCATCGAGGACCAGCACCCCACGTTCATCCAACGGCAAGTACTGCCACCAAACAGGATTCTCAGCCGTATTGGTCCGGCCATTGACATCCCACAATGGGTAATGCTTCTTGCCGTTGACGATCCGCATGTACTGCTGCGATACCTGATCGTCCTCAGGCATCGGAGGACGGTCCGGGTTGAACGGATCGAACATCCGCGAAGCCCGACTCATCTGCACGTCGGGAATCGCCGGCATGGCCGCATCGCATACCTTTTCGTCGATCAAATTCCGGACTTCCTCATCCGCCTTGGTCCGATAGTGGGCCCGATTGCAACCCGTTAGGGACATCGGGATCCATGGAACCACCAAAGCCGAAATGCAAGCATTGCGGATCAGGGATTTGAGCCGTTCTCGGTTGCTTCGTGCGCCGCGCATTGGATACCTATCAGTTCGAGGGATTAACTCCTTCGTGTGATCGACTGCCGACAGGGTTGCGGATAAGGCGGACTGTGCGGATTTGGTAAAATCTTCCGATTGGATCGACTTTTTAGACGAAGGTGTTTTTTGCTATCGATACGCTAGGAGTGTCGTTAGAATTAAAACCCTAAATCGAATCGCTTTTTCGTCCCCCCGTTTCCCAAGCCAACCAACTCCGGATCGACATGCAACCCAAGTTCAGAGACCCTCATGGAAGGGCTTTGGTGATCCTCGCACTGGGCCTTGCCGTTGGCTCGGCGTCGCAGGCCCAGGACACCGTCGCGTTCAACCGCGACATCAGGCCGATCCTCTCGGAGCATTGCTTTCAGTGCCACGGACCGGACGCCCAGCAGCGTCAAGGCGGCCTGCGGTTGGACCAGCACCAAGACGCGATTCTAGCCGGGGAAAGTGGCAAGCCAGCCATCGTTCCGCACAGCGCCAATCAAAGCGAAGTATGGGCCAGGATCCATAGCCAGGATCCCGACGTGCTGATGCCTCCTCCGCATACAGGCAAACCCCTGACGGCTGTCCAAGTTGAACTGCTCAGGAAATGGATCGACCAAGGGGCCGGCTATGAAGGCCACTGGGCCTTTATTCCACCGACTCGACCTGCGGTCCCACTGTCCGACAGGGCCCATCAATACCCAAACCCCATCGACCGATTCTTGCTCGATAAGCTCCAGGCCCATGGGTTTGATTTTTCCACTCGAGCATCCAAAGAGATTCTTTTGCGGCGAGTCACGCTCGATCTGAT
This sequence comes from uncultured Pirellula sp., assembly GCA_903837255.1. Lineage (GTDB taxonomy): Bacteria > Planctomycetota > Planctomycetia > Pirellulales > Pirellulaceae > JBKCUI01. The sequence goes on from CAILTZ010000410.1 coordinate 10,592, forward strand.
CGGCCTGCCTCCGACCCTCGAAGAAATCGATGCATTCATTGCCGACACCTCACCGGAGGCGTACGAAAAGGTCGTCGATCGTTTGTTGGCATCGCCGCATTATGGGGAACGGATGGCGATCGGCTGGTTGGATCTGGCCCGTTATGCCGACAGCAACGGCTTTCAGATCGACTCATCACGACAGCAATGGCCTTGGCGCGATTGGGTGATCGATGCATTCAATCGCAACATGCCCTACGACCAGTTCACCATCGAGCAGCTCGCTGGTGATATGTTGCCCGAGGCGACCCTTTCGCAAAAAGTAGCCAGCGGCTTCAATCGCAATCACAGGCTCAATGGCGAAGGTGGCATCATCGCCGAAGAGTGGCGCGTCGAGACGGTTATCGATCGCGTCGAAACCACCGGGATGACGTGGCTGGGCCTGACCCTCAACTGCTGCCGATGCCACGATCACAAGTACGATCCGATCTCTCAGAAAGAGTTCTATTCGCTGTTCTCCTACTTTAACAATGTCACCGAAAGCGGGACACTTCAAGGCGAATCTCGCAATACCGAGCCGGTGATCCCAGTTCCCACCCCTGGGCAGCAGCGCGAGTTGATCGACTACGAAACTCAAATCCAAAAACACCAGGAGGCCCTCGCACAGGCCGAAGCCAACATCGCCCAGTGGATCGAACCCTGGGAGGAGGAATTCAAAAAAACCATCGCAACGAGCCAGCCGACCTGGAACACCCTGAATCCAACAAGCGTCAAGGCTCGAAGCCAAGCGATCCTAACCAAACAACCCGACGGGACCTACTTAGCCAGTGGCCAGAACCCTACGCACGACGTCTACGAGATCCGCTCGAATGTCTCGGCAGGTCCGCTGACCGGAGTGTTGCTAGAGTGTTTTCCCGACCCGAGCCTGCCTGAGCAAAGCCTCGGTCGTTACCCCAACGGAAATTTTGTCCTGACTCGTTTGGAGGCTCTCATCGAACCTCCCGGAAATGCCCCGGCGATCACTGCCAAGATCACCGAGGCGCAGGCCGATTACTCGCAGGCGAATTGGGATATCACCAATACTGTCCGAGGAGATAGCGGCCGGGGCTGGGCGGTCGATGGGCCGACGCGCAAAGAAATCTGCCGCGCGATGTTCCTTTTCGAGCAACCGATCGAGGTCCCCGAGAACTCGACAATCACCCTTCGATTGGTCCAGGAAACCCTCGGCCAGCACAACATCGGTCGGTTCCGACTCGCGACCACCTCACTGCCCAAAGGAACCGTTGCCATCGGTGGTGTCCAAATCCCCGAATCGATCAAGAACATCGTTGCTCTTGAAAAATCACAGCGAACCGACGAGCATCGCAAGGAGCTCCAAGCCTACTATCGCAAGGGTGCCGACGGACCGATCCAGCAAGCCATACGCAAGCTCGAGGAGAGCAAGAAGAAACTCACCGACTTCAAAGCCTCTTGGCCGACAGTCATGGTCATGCAGGAGATGCCCAAGCCCCGCGAGGCGTTTGTTCTGATCCGTGGCGAATACGACAAACGCGGCGAGCGCGTCGAAGCCCGACTGCCGAAAGTTTTGCCCGCGATGCAACCCGGGCTTGCCAACGACCGACTTGGACTCGCCCGCTGGATCGCCAGCAGCCAGAACCCTCTGACGGCTCGCGTGTGGGTCAACCGCACATGGGAAAAGTTTATGGGCAACGGGTTGGTCAAGACCACCGAAAACTTTGGCTCCCAAGCCGACTGGCCAAGCCATCCGGAGATGCTCGATTGGCTGGCCGTCGAGTGGATGGAGCCGACGGTCATCCACCAAGTCGCCGGCCAAGCGATCCATCCTTGGGATATGAAAGGTCTTCAAAAGCTCATTGTCCTGAGCCAGGCTTATCAGCAATCGACCAGCCTGGTGGGCAAAGACAAGCTCATAGACCTCGACCCGGAGAATCGATGGCTGGGCCGAGGTCCACGCTTTAGGCTCTCGGGTGAGGTTTTGCGAGACCAAGCCTTGCAAGCCGGTGGACTGCTCACAAAGCAAATCGGCGGACCGAGCGTCAAGCCTTACATGCCCGAAGGCGTTTGGGATGAAACGAGCGTCTATGGGGATCTTCGCAACTACAAACACGACATCGACGAACGGTTGTACCGACGGAGTCTGTATACCGTGTGGAAGCGGACAGCCGCACCGCCGTCAATGCTCTTGTTCGATGCACCAAATCGAGAGATCTGCATCGTCAAACGCTCGAGGACCAACACGCCGCTCCAAGCCTTGTCGATGCTCAACGAGGTAACCTATGTCGAGTCTGCCAGAAAACTCGGCGAACGAATGATGCTCAGCCCAGCGGCGAGTCTAACCGAGAAACTCCGGATCGGATTCCGGTTGGTCACCGGTCGGACCCCGACTGCCGACGAGCTAGCGATCTTGGAAGAAAGCTGGCACGAAGACCGCCAATACTATGCAGCCAATGCTGAGCAAGCAGAGCAACTGCTCAAGATAGGCGAATCGAAATCGCCAGTCGAATCCGTAGCGGATTTGGCTGCGTTTACACTTGCTGGGAACGTGCTGCTGAATTTAGACGAAGTCATTACTCGCGAGTGAAAAGAATCATCCCATGCAAATCAATCGCCAAGCTTTTTTGAGAAGTTCTGCGGGAAGTCTTTGGCTCTCGGCAATGATGTCCCTAGGTCGCAGCGAAGAGCGTTCCGGGGACCCGCAAGCTGCGGCCAGCGGTGGGATTCATCACCAGGCCAAGGCCAAGCGGATCATCTATCTGTTCCAATCCGGGGCTCCTTCGCAGATGGATTTGTTCGATCCCAAGCCGGCCTTGGATAATCGACGCGGCGAAGATTTGCCAGAGTCGATTCGCCAAGGCCAACGGCTTACGACCATGACCTCGGGGCAGAGCAAGTTTCCAGTCGCGCCATCGATGTTCAAGTTCTCTCAGCACGGCAAATGCGGGATGTGGTTCAGCGAACTCATGCCCCATATGTCGAGCCTTGCAGATGATTGGTGCCAGATTCGCTCGATGCATACCGAAGCGATCAATCACGATCCGGCGATCACGTTTTGTCAGACAGGCTCGCAGCTTGCAGGCCGTCCGAGCATCGGCTCGTGGATCAGCTATGGGCTCGGCAGCCAGAACAAGGACTTGCCGGCTTACGTGGTGTTGACCTCTTTTGGCACTGGGCGTCCCGACGATCAGCCTCTGTACGATCGTTTGTGGGGAGCGGGCTTTTTGCCTTCGCAGCATCAGGGGGTCAAGTTCCGAAACAAAGGGGACGCTGTTTTGTATTTGTCCAATCCTCCTGGGATGGACGCCCAGCGTCGGCGAAAGACACTCGATCGACTCGACAAGCTCAACCGTCAGCACTACGACGATCTGGGCGATCCAGAGATACAGACTCGAATCAGCCAATACGAAATGGCCTTTCGCATGCAAAGCAGCGTGCCGGATCTATTGAATGTTGCCGACGAACCGGCGCATGTATTGGACAAATATGGGCCGGATGTTAAGCGCCCAGGATCCTATGCAGCCAATTGCCTCCTGGCCCGTCGATTGGCCGAGCGCGATGTTCGGTTCATTCAGCTTTTCCATATGGGCTGGGACCACCACGGCGGACTGCCCAACGCGATCAAACTCCAGTGCCGAGATACCGACCAGCCGACCAGAGCGCTGATCGACGACCTCAAGCAGCGAGGGCTCTTCGACGATACACTCATCGTTTGGGGAGGTGAGTTCGGTAGAACCGTTTATTCGCAGGGAGCGTTGTCGGCCGACAACTACGGTCGAGACCACCACCCCCGATGCTTTACCACCCTGGTTACCGGTGCCGGGGTGCGAGGTGGCCATGTGATCGGTCAGACCGACGAATACTGCTACAATATCACCCAAGACCCCGTGCATGTACACGATTTGAATGCCTCGATCCTGCATTTGCTCGGGATCGATCACAGCCGCTTGACGTATCGCTTCCAAGGCCGCGATTTTCGTTTGACCGATATCCACGGCAACCTGGTCAAGTCGATGTTGTCATAATGATGTTGTCATAAAAATGTTGTCATAATGGATGCTTGTTGCTGATTCCCTCCTCCCGAAATCGGAGCAATTGCCATGAAACTCGGACAAGGCACCTTGGTCATCACCAATGGCCAGATCGTTGATGGAACAGGAAGACCAGCGGTGCGCGATGGCTCGCTGCTTGTCCAAGATGGCATGATTGCGTATGTGGGCCCTGCGGCTCAAATGCCAGGGGTTGCTCCAGGAACTCCCAGCATCGATGCCAAGGGAGGAACCATCCTGCCCGGGTTGGTCGAAGCCCACTTTCATGCAACCTATTTCAACATCGCCGCACTCGAGGACTTGGACATCAAGTATCCGGTCGAATACGTGTCGATGCTCGCGAGCGTCAACGCAAGGCTAGCCCTCGAGTGCGGCTATACGTCGGCTAGGTCTGGCGGGGTGTCTGTTCAATATCGATGTGTGGCTCAAGCGAGCGATCGAGGAAGACCTCATGCCTGGGCCGAGGCTCGCTGCAAGCGGTCGCGAGATCTGTTCGGCAGGAGGGCTCATGGACTGGAACCCCGAGTTCCGAAAGATCGGCATGGAGGGCTTGGTCTTTATCATCAACGGAGTCGAAGATGCCCGCAAAGCGGTCCGAGCGCTGGTCAAAGATGGGATCGAGTGGGTCAAAACCTATCCGACCGGCGATGCAGCCTCGCCCGATGCCAACGATCACCATACCCTGTGCATGACCTTTGAAGAAATGCACGCCGTGGTCGCAACAGCTCACAACCACAAACTCAAGGTCACAGGCCACTGCCGAGCCACCGAGGGGATCAAGAACGCGCTTCGTGCAGGTTACGACTGCATCGAGCATGGAACCTTCATGGACAACGAAGCTCTCGATTTGATGCTCGAGCGCGATGTTCCTTGCGTTCCTGCCCTTTACTTTGAAAAAGCCAGCGTCGAGCTCGGGCCTCAGTTCGGATTGCCCCAAAGTGTGATCGATGGCCACCAAGAGACACTCGACGGCGGCATGGAAAGCTCGCTGAGGATCCTGCGAGCCGGCGGACGGCTCGGCATGGGAGGCGATTACGGCTTTGGCTGGAATCCTCACGGAGACTACGCCCGCGAACTGACCTTCTTTGTCCGAGAGGTCGGCTTTACCCCCCTGGAAGTCATCCTGTGCGCGACGAAAACCGGATCCGAAATCATGGGCCGAGACAAAGAGTTCGGGACCTTGGAAGTCGGCAAACTAGCCGATGTGCTAATCGTCGATGGCGATGTGTTGGAACGGATCGAACTGCTCGAAGACCGCTCAAAGTTCATCGCGGTTCTGCAAGCCGGGGTGATCAAGGCCGGGCAACTGGCCAAGCCTATTCCGACGATCATCAAGCGAGAGAAATAAGAAAGCAGCATGTTCGAACAGCAATGGCTTGAGGTCGACTCAGGGCACAGAAAGCTACGGGTCGGGGTTCGAGAGGGAACCGGGCAAGGGCAGGCTGAGCATCGGCCAACGTCTCATCGGCCAACGATCATCTTGTTGCATGGCGTAACTCGATGTTGGCGAGACTTCGAACCGATGGTCCCGTTCCTGAGTCACGACTGGACGATCTTTGGACTCGACCATCGAGGGCATGGCGATTCGGACCGAGCCGATCGTTATTTGGTAGCCGACTATGCGAGCGATTTGATCGAGCTCCTCGAAAAAAAATCCTTCGGCAACTCGGTGGTCCTCGTAGGTCACTCCCTTGGAGCGATGGTCGCGGCGATCGCCGCATCCAAGGTTCCTGAGCTAGTTCGTGCCGTGGTCCTCGAGGACCCACCATTTGAAACCATGGGAGAGTCGATCCGAGGAACGACCTGGCAGAGACTCTTCGAGGGCATGCAAAGCGTCTGCGCCCAAGGGGGCTCGATCGATCAGATCAGCCAGCGACTAGGCTCGATCAAGCTCCCCCAGGCCGACGGGACCAGTGTCGAGCTCAAGCAATTGCGGACCGACGAAGCTCTGCGATGGGGAGCAAGTTGTTTGTCTAGGCTCGATCCGCAAGTGCTCGATCCACTGATTGCGGGCAGGTGGCTAGAAGGTCTCGATTGGTCGAGTGTGGCCCAGGGGATTCGGTGCCCTGCGGTCCTGTTGCAGGCCGACTTTGGGGCCGGAGGGGCGCTCTCGGATTGCGACGCGAAATCGTTTTCGGAAGCTTGTCAGGGCTCGGAGTGGATCCGTTTTCCAGGGAAAAATCATCAGCTCCATGGCACAATCCCAGGCGAAATCGCCTCGGTGGTCAACCGATTTCTAACGGAATAGCTTTATTTGGGAAACTGACCCTGTAGAGTTTGGTCAGTTTGTTGTTGGCTTGTATGAGTGCGGCTCAGACCCATGCCGATCTAGTTGCTTTTGGTCGGCAGGTTTCAATCGGAGCGTTCTTTTAAGGGGGACGTCGCAACCGATGGTGACTGCCATTTGCCTTTGGCCACAACGCGATAAATCCCGGGGGTTTGGGGGCTGAGCCCCCAAGACGCCCAGCATCTTTTTTGTCGTTCATTTACTTAGCTAAACCTAACCGACGTTTATGCTACTTACGCTGGACCAAAACAGCAGCTAAGAGACCTACCGCGCTTCCATCCCCGTGATGGCTTCTGATACAATCCAAGTCGCTTGTTCGACCCTCTGGCTACACCTTTCTCATTCCCAAGACGATGATGCTAACTCGATCCAACCTATGGCCTACCCAATGGACCTGCGGGCTGCTCTCGGTGCTGCTCGCCCTCTTCTGCGCGGCCTCTGACTCCCAGGCCCAGTCCCGTTGGACCCCCGAGCAGGCCCAGGCTTGGCAAGAGAAACATGGCTGGCTGGTCGGCTCAAATTACATTCCAGCCTATGCCATCAACCAACTGGAAATGTGGCAAATCGGAACCTTTGACCTTCAAAGAATCGATCAAGAGCTCGGCTGGGCTCGAAGCCTGGGCTTTAACTCCATGCGCGTCTTCCTGCACGATCTACTTTGGGCCGGAGAAGGCAAAGATCTGCTCGATCGTATGGAGCAATTTCTAAGCATTGCCCAAAAGCACAAAATTGGGATCGTCTTTGTGCCCTTCGATTCGGTCTGGGATCCCCAGCCAGTTGCAGGTCGCCAGCGAGATCCCAAAAAAGGGGTCCACAACAGCGGCTGGTTGCAAAGCCCCGGAGCAGCGATTCTCGGTGATCCAAACAAGCATGTCCTGATGAAGCCCTACCTACAAGGAATCCTCAAGAGATTCAAAGACGATCCCCGCATCCAAGCTTGGGATTTGGTCAACGAACTCGACAACGACAACGCGAACTCCTACGGTCGCAACGGGACCAAAACCGAACTACCGAACAAAGCCCAAGCGGGTTTGATCTTTGCCGAACGTTGCTTTGAGTGGGCTCGCGAGATCAACCCCTCTCAACCCCTGACATGCGGGGTATGGATCAGCCTCTGGGAAGACGAATCCAAACTCAGTCCAGTCGACAAATTCTGCTTGGAAAAATCTGACATCATCACCTTCCACAACTACGGCGATGGCGAAACGCTGCGCCGTGCGATCAAATCTCTGAAGCGTTACGGACGTCCAATCGTTTGCACCGAGTACATGGCACGAGGAAACAACAGCCACTTCGATCCGAACCTAAAGATTCTCAAAGAAGAGAATGTCGGGGCCCACAACTGGGGATTCGTCGATGGCAAGAGCCAAACAATCTACCCCTGGGATTCTTGGCAAAAGCCCTATGACAAAGAGCCCGACCTGTGGTTCCACGACATCTTCCGTATAGACGGAACGCCATACCGCGCTGGTGAGGTCGACTACATCCGATCGATCACTGGAGCCAAGCCCTGAGTCCCTGCTAGTCCTTGCCGTAGTGCTTGACCTGCTCCCAGAATTTTTCAAAAGCCCCTTCTTTGTGGAACTCGGGGCTGTTGTCGATGTCGTGACACTCTAGGCACTTTTCCTGGGCGTTGGCAAGCGTCAATCGCATCGAGTTGCGGAGCTCTTCGAGTTGCTTTTTGTCGGCGCTGGAATCTCCACTGGAGTTCTCCTCGGCTTGGACGTGCTCCAGGCCAGGCCCGTGACAATTCTCGCATCCGTTTCCATGCAGGTCGGGTGAGCCCTCGAGTGTTTCGTAACCGGTCTTGTACGGGAAGAACTTCTGAGGATTCCAGCCCGTCACATGGCACGAGATGCACTCGGGATCAAAGTGCCTTGCCATCGATCTTTCGGGTGGTTTGACGATCGAATCGGTGGCGCTGGCGTGCGGAGTGTTCTTCCAAATCTCATGAGCCGTCGTGTGACACTCTCCACACTTTTGAGTACCGGCATAGCTTCGTCCGGTGGGATGCGTGATGGGCCTTAACCCCAAGGCTGAGAAATTGTCATCGGCTTTGTTGCGCAGTTCGTCCTGATACTTGCTAAAGAGTTCGAGCATGCGAGGGGAGTCCTCGAACTGCGAGCTCAGAGCGATACGTTGGTAACGGGTAGGTTGGGATGGATCGTCAAAGAGTCCGACGATACCCGCATACATACCCTTGGTGCCAACCTGGACGATCTCCGACGTGCTACCGGGTAGTAGCTCAGGGCGATACGTTGGCTCGCCATAGCCTCCTGAGGTGACCACCAATTGGAACCCCTCAACGGCTTCGACGATTTTCTTGGTCTCTTCCAAATTCGCGTTGGCCAAGAGGATTTGATAATCGCACTTTTCTTGTTTGAGCTTGGCGGCGACTTCTTTCAAAGCTGGAATCGTTGGCGAGACGGTGAAAAAACCTTGTTTGAGCATCGCATGCGCCTTGAGGTGCTCCTCACCTAGAATTCCGGTGACACCGATCTTGCGAATTTTCTTGTCTGCACCTTGAACCGTGAAAACCTTGTACCGAAGGTCTTGGTCGGGTAGCATGCTGACATTGGCAGAAACAAACAGGTTGTTTCTACCGTTTTCATCTAGGACAGACAGCAGGATGTTGTCCGACAAAAGCAGATCCTTGGCTCCATAAGTCGTCGCTGCGTAACCCATCTGTCGAAAGGCTTGGGTTGTCCAATTGAACTTGATCTCTGACTGAGTCCCATCGCGTCGAACCTGATCGCCTGCATCGAGCGCCATGACTTGCCAACCCCGATTCTTGAGGCTCGTCAGCAGGGTGTCTTTGCGATTGATTCCACCTTTTTGATTCGACAGCCCGGTGCAACCGCAAGGTTCGAGATACCCGGTTTGGTTTCCCGTGATGTAGAGGACCAGCCAAGGATTTTGCCAATCGGTGGCGATCTTCTGATTCTTTTCTTCTTCCGTCGCAACGGTGATGGGAGGATCCGAGGGTAACTGGACCGGGGA
>CAILTZ010000411.1 GCA_903837255.1 uncultured Pirellula sp.
ACTGGCAGCCGACGACAAACCAGTCGTCTGATTTGCTCTCGATCCCTTCGATGACACCATCTTGGCATCTGGCTGTGACTTTGAAAGCATCGGCTAGGCGGTCGATGGCCATATGGTGACGACTGGTCACACGAATCTCACCTTCTCCGTAGACACGTCCGAGAATTGAATTTGGCTCAACAACTAGCGAGTGGCGGTGGTTGGGATCGTGAGGATCCAGGTGAGGCAGGGCGTTTGGCAGGTCGATTGGGATATGGTAGAAGAGATCTCCACCTTCGATGATATTGATGAGTTGAAGACCGGCTCCGATGGCCATGAGGCTCATGCGTCGTTGGGAGATTTCCCGTGCTAAGCGACGGTCGAAATCTTCACGTCGGGCGTCCATGGGTCGCACTGAGCTGTGAAGCATGTAGCCATCGCGTCGGGGGTCTAGGTCAGCTCCTCCGACAAGGACGAAACCGTCGAGGGAGTCCAAGATAGAGCCGATGTGATCGAGGTCTTCGGTTGGGGGAAGTACAACAGGAATTCCTCCGGCTTTGCAGATCGCATCGAAATAGCCGGCGGCCAGAAACGCGTAAGCGGGGGTGCCTTGGTTTGATCCTCGGTAATCGCAATTCATGCCAATTAGGGGTTTGCGAGCCATTCGAGTATCCTCCTGGGGTGAAGAGTGAAGAGTTCTGCAAGCTACCTTGGGGTTCATGAGGGCGTTCATGAGGGCTAAAATCCGTTCAGCCCGGGTGACTTGCAAGAGGCGGTAGGTTAGGGAATCCGGCAAAGCGAATCAAGTTTCGCACAAGATTTTGCGCGAAATACAAATGCTAGCTCTAGATCGAGTGCTAGCATTATTGCTGTGTTTAGCTTTGAGGCCTTAGCGGAGCCATTCGGAGCGATTGGGGCAGCAAGGGAATACCTCGACGCTTCGATAGTTTTTGGCCGATAAACACCTCTGGGGGCATTGAGCGGGCTGTGGGAATGAAAAGCTAGAGGAAAGATTTGCAAAACACGAAAGTTTGCCTGTAACCATGACTCATTCATCCGACCGTCAATCGTTGATACCACGACTTACCGATGCGATTGTAGCAAGCTATGCCTTGACCGATCGAATCCATCATTTGGGTCATTGCCCGCTACCGAAGTACGATGTGGTGATTGAGATCCTGGAGGACTTCAAGGATCTTTTCTATCCTGGTTTTCGTCGGCGCGAGGGGCTTCACGCATCCAATGTCTCTTATTATGTGGGCGACTTGGTCGATTCGCTTCTTGCGAAACTTTCTAAGCAGATAACCAGGGCGCTGATCCATGCCGATCGGGTGAATGGTTCGCCGACCGAGGGTTGTCGTGAGCTGGTCGACTATGAGGCTCGCGGCGAACACATCGCGGCCGAGATGCTCGAAAAAATACCTGCGATTCGTCAGGTGTTGTCCAAGGACGTGGAGGCTGCATTTGCTGGGGATCCTAGCGTTAGCAATCGCGACGAGATCGTTTTTTGCTTTCCAGGTTTGGAAGCCGTGACGATCTATCGCATCGCGCATGAGTTGGTGCGTCTGAGAGTTCCGTTCATTCCTCGAATGATGAGCGAGTGGGCGCACAAGCAAACCGGCATCGACATCCACCCGGGTGCTAGGATTGGCGAGTACTTCTTCATTGATCACGGCACAGGTGTGGTCATTGGCGAGACTTGCTCAATCGGCAATCACGTGAAGATTTACCAAGGAGTTACGTTGGGGGCGTTGAGTTTTGCCACAGATTTAAACGGGGAATTGGTGCGAGGAACCAAACGTCATCCAACCATTGATGATCATGTGGTGATCTATGCCAACGCCACGATTTTGGGGGGGAACACAACCGTTGGCCATCACAGCGTCATCGGATCGAGTGTTTGGGTGACAACGAGCGTTGCACCCCATACGACGGTGGTGTTGGAAAAGCCTAAGGTTCGCATTCGCAACGGGAGTGCGGATGATTCATTGATGGACTTGAACTACCAAATCTAGAAGGCTGCCAAATCTAGAAGCCTGGAGGTTTCCTGGGGTTGCACAAGGCCGATCTGGCCGAGGATTGGCAATGCCTGTCTTGAGCGGTTTTTGGGATCTTGTGGGGGATTTGCCATTCTAAACGCTTCCTTTTTAGCGAGGTTTGTTACAATTCCGGGTACCATTTTGGAGCACTAGCGGCTCCTCTCCGAGCACCTGGCAGTTTCAGTCCTATGACCTCACGCAAACCCGACGGACAGCCCCAACCCTCTGCGGTTCAGGCAAGAAAAAACGGCAATAGCTTTTGGTGGATCTCGCTGTTGTTTTTGATCTGCTTTTTGATGTTGTTTCTGCCGAACTCTGCGGAGTATTCTCGGATCGACTACAGTTTTTTCCTCGATCAACTCGATCGCCAAAATGTTCAGCGGCTGACGATCTATCCATCGTATGCGGAGGGAACATTCATCGTCGCGCCCGAAAAGCCGGTGACGTACGATGCAGAGGGTAAACCGGTCAACCCCAAGCCGTCTGCCAATGGTGCAAGCCCTCGGTTGAGCGAGAACTTTCGAGTGGCATTGCCCGATCAGGGGGAAGTTCGGCGTGGTCTTTTCGAGCGATTAGAAAAAGTTCGTGAGGCCAAAGACAATTTGGTCTACGATGTGGTCCCAAGCACTGATTCAAGTTCGCTTTATCTGATCCTCTCGGTTGCTTCGCTGGCATTCTTAGGCGCGGGTATTTACATGCTCATGCGGCGATCGAGAGACAACATGATGGGGGGTGGGTTCCTCAACAGCTTTAGTCGCTCGACGGCCAAGCGGTTTGAACCCTCGGATCAATCGATCACTTTCGAGGACGTTGCGGGGCTCGAGGGGGTCAAAGCGGATCTCAAAGAGATTGTCGATTTTCTCAAGTCACCCGAAAAGTTCCAGAAGCTCGGAGGCCGAGTCCCCAAAGGAGTTTTGCTCAATGGTCCTCCTGGGACCGGGAAAACCCTATTGGCAAGGGCGATTGCGGGCGAAGCTGGGGTGGCGTTTTACTCGGTCAACGGTAGCGAATTTATCCAGATGTTTGTCGGGGTTGGTGCATCGCGAGTCCGCGATTTGTTTGCGACGGCCAAGCAAAATGCACCTGGAATCATATTCATCGATGAGATCGATGCGGTGGGGCGTCAACGAGGCGCTGGGCTTGGGGGCGGACACGACGAACGCGAACAAACGCTTAATCAAATTCTTAGCGAAATGGACGGCTTTTCACCGACCGAGTCGATCATTGTGGTTGCCTCCACCAACCGACCAGATGTCCTGGACCCGGCTCTGCTGCGGCCTGGTCGTTTCGATCGCCACATCACTGTCGGACGTCCGACCCTGAAAGGGCGAGAGGAGATCCTCAAGGTGCATGTGCGAGAGGTGCCATTGGATGCAGATGTCGACCTTAGGCGATTGGCCGAGGCCACTGTAGGGCTCACCGGAGCGGACCTCAGAAACATCGTCAACGAAGCCGCCCTTTGGGCCGCTAGGAACGACAAAAAAGTTGTGCACATGTCGGACTTCGAATATGCCAGAGACAAGGTTCTCATGGGGGCTAAACGCGAAGAGGTTATGGCTCCGGCGGAAAAGGAAAAGACGGCTTATCACGAGGCCGGTCACACCATCGCTGCTTGGTTCTTGCAAGGGGCCCAGCGAGTCCACAAGGTGACTATTATCCCTCGAGGACAATCGCTGGGAAGCACCCAAATCTTGCCGTCCGAAGACCGTATGAACCTCGCCGAGCATGAGGTGCGCGACCAACTCGTGGTTCTTCTTGCGGGCCGTGCCGCCGAGCAAATCGTCTACCATGAAACGAGTGTCGGGGCTGAAAACGATCTGGAACGAGCCACCTCATTGTCTCGGCGGATGATTTCCCATTGGGGCATGAGTCGCAAACTTGGCCCGGTTTCCTACAAGCTTTCCGACAGCGATCCGTTCCTCGGGCGCGAGATCCACCAGCAAAGGCAATTCAGCGAAAAGACTCAAGAAATCATCGATCATGAAATCGGAGAGGCCTTGCGAAGTGCAGATCGATCCGCGATCGAACTTCTGGAAAAGTATCGAACTGCCCTCGAGCGTCTCAAAGATGCACTGATGGCCCAGGAAGAGCTTGATGAGAAGGAAATCCTTGAGCTCATCGGCCCGAGCGTGCATGCTTCGAATCAATCGTTCCAAGAGACCGAATTGAGCGATTCGACCGACTCGGTCGCTGTAGACCAGTGACCCTCATGCCAAAGAAAAAGCCGAGTAAAACGCGGATCGAGTTTCGAAAAGGACACCAGGGCCAGCGCCGCGAGCGGGGGTTAACCGAAAAGTACGCCAGCTCCAAAGACGAGATCGACACACAGAACTCCGAAAGGATAACAGGCAAAGGGGATCTGACACGGCGACGAACGGTCAAGGGGGAGCTGGTTGATCCCGAGCACCGAGACACCTTCCAATCGATTCAAATGGACGCCTCGGATGCGACCCTCGACGGCCGAGTGATCCGAGTGCACGGGCTCGAATCGATCGTCGAGCTCCCCGACGGAAAACTCTTGCGGTGCGCTATACGACGCGTTCTGAAAAATCTCGCCACGACCCAACGGCATGTGGTTGTCACTGGAGATCAAGTCCGAATCGAGCCTCATGGGAGCAACCAAGGTTGGATCGTAAGGATCGAACCCAGAGGCTCAGAACTGTGCCGCACCAGTAAAAATCGCAGGCATGTCATCGCATCGAATATCGACCAGATCCTCGTGGTTACAAGTGCCGCCGAGCCTGCCATCAAGCCTAACTTGATCGATCGTGTCCTGGCGACCGCCGAGCAAAATCGCATCGAGGCGACCATCTGTTTGAACAAGTGCGATTTGCTCGCCCCAGAGAAGCTCCAACCCCTCATTGGCAGTTATGCTCAGATGGGCTACCGGGTCCTGATGCTCAGTGCCATCAAAGGTTGGGGGATGGAGCAACTGGTAAGTTGGGTGCAAGGCAAATCCAGTGCAGTGATTGGTCAAAGTGGCGTTGGTAAATCGAGCCTCCTTAATCATCTGATCCCAGGACTTGCACAGCGAGTGCAGGCGGTCAGTTTGGACAATCAAAAAGGAAAACACACCACGACCACGGCTGAGTGGTTTCGAATCGATGAAACGACTTCGATCATCGACACACCTGGGGTCCGTCAGTTCCAACTTTGGGATATTGTCCCTGCTGAACTTACCGGCCTGTTTCGAGATCTTCGACCCTTTGCGTCCCAGTGCCGATACCAGGATTGTTCCCACCACCACGAGGATACTTGTGCAGTCAAAGACGCCGTCGCCGATGGGCGGTTGGACCCACGTCGCTATGAAAGCTATCTTCAGATTCTCGATGCGCCTGCATTTGCCTCGGACGATGCTGACGATACTCCTTGGCATGATGCTGCGGAGTGACTAGAGGAATGGATCGTGGTCATCGGATTCTCCGTGCGGATCTAGGTGTCCGGAGCGGTTGATCGCAAAGAGAATTCGGATGGTAACGATTAAACTCAGGGCAAAGCCACCTAAACCGATCAGGGAGAGGTCCTTGAGTCCCAGCGGGCCTCCATCGACAAAAAGCAATGGAGGAACCTTGGAAGCCATCAAAATCGATGAACCCAACAACAGTGAGCTTGTCAGTAGGCCCAACACCAATCGATTGATCGATGGGCTCAAGCCCCTGTGGGACAGATGCACATCGAGTTTACCGGTTTGAACCAGTTCCATCAGAGAACTGACTTGGCCCGGGAGTTTTTCGACCAAGCTTTCGACTTCGATGTACAGACGTCTCATTCGGCGTGCCTGTCGCCAAGGAGAGAGTCTGTTTCGCCACATCCTTTTGAACATCGGCTCGATGGCTTCTAGCAAACTGAACTTGGGACTGGTTCGGCTGATCGTCCCTTGCAAAGTCACTAGGGTTTTGATCAGCATTCCCATCTGGCTGGGCAAGACGATTCGGTGGCGGTGGAGGATATCGGTCGCATCGTTGAGCGCGGTGGCCAAGTCGATCTTCTCGATTGGCTGATTTCCATAGGTTGCGATGAGGTCTGTGATGTCGCTGGAGAGCAATGAGTCGTCGATTTTCTGGGGTACTTTGCCAACCCTCTTGACGATTGCCGAGAGCAGAGCGGAATCTTTGAGCGACAAAGCCCAGAGCATTTCCTCGATGTTATCCCTGAGTGAATCATCGATACGCCCTACCATTCCAAAATCGAGCAAACCGAGAGCTCCATCCGATTCGATCAGAATATTGCCCGGATGGGGATCGGCATGGTAGAGCCCCTTGACAAAGATCATTTCGACGTATAGGTCTGCGATCCGCCTGGCGAGTTGCTCGCGCTGGGCATCGGAAAATTTATCCGGGTTGCTGGCCTCGTTGATCGATTCGCCGGTCAGCATGCTCATGGTCAAGACCCGCGCGCTGGAGTGGCTGGAGAAGGTTTCAGGGATTCTGATACCAGGCATTCCCTCGAGCGCCTCGCGCAGCATGATTAGATTGGAATGTTCCTGGGTAAAGCTCAATTCGCGTTTGAGCGATCGCGACAGTTGGCTGACGATTTCCCTGGGCCGCCAAACCGCGAATTCTGGGATTCTCTCCGCTAGGCTAGCGAGCCCTGCAAGAACTTCGAGATCCTCGTGGATCTTGGACCGAATATTCTCATGCTGTACCTTCACTACCACCAGGGTGTTATCGGGAAGTTTAGCGCGATGGGCTTGGCCAATCGATGCAGAGGCCATGGCTGTGGGTTCAAATTCTGCGAAAAGTTGCTGAATCGTACCCTTGAGTTCCGATTGGATGGTCCGCTCAACGGCCTCTGGAGGATCCGCCGGGACATTGGACTGAAGCAACTGCAACTCGCCGGCCTGAGCGCTTCCTACCAAATCCGGACGCAGCGAGAGAACTTGTCCTAGTTTGATAAACGTGGGTCCGAGTTCTGTAAGAGCCATCCTCACGCGAGCTTCGCGAGAGTAGCTTGCCAGCGGCACTCCATGATCGTCTTTGATCCAATCACGAATCAGATCCAACCGCAAGCGACTGAGCCAATCGGCTAGCCCATAGCGACGCAGAATCGTGATGATTTCGCGCCAGCGTTTGAGGTTCCGATAGTATCGGGGGATGGATGTGATTCTCATCGAGGGATCGGTGGATCCAAATTTCCGTTATCCGGTGGTAGCGCTCCAGGGACTGCTTGTCCATCTTTGATCTTGTCCGCCAAGGCCTCGGCAGAGGCTTGGAACGTTTCCAAGTCTAGTTCGCCAATGGCCAATTCACCAGGGTTTTTTGGTAAGGATGATTCATCCCAATCCTGATCGGTCCAAACAATTCGGAATAGATTTCCATAAAGCTTGATGGTCATGAGGTTTTGATTAGGGATCAGTTGCTGTCGGAAGGTATCACCTCGCACGGCGGGTAGATCATGTTTCTGGGGCAGGGCCGAGAGCCTGTCGGCCAGAAATTCCACTCCCTGTCGCGGCAATCCGTCATGAGCGAACATCTCGTCAAACCATCCGCAGGATCGTAACTCGATACGAGATTAGGGCGCTGGCCCCCACC
>CAILTZ010000412.1 GCA_903837255.1 uncultured Pirellula sp.
AGCGCGGAACTGGCTCGCACCAACCCCGAGAGCATCTTCTTTACCGATGACCGTTTGGAGAATATCCAAGGTGCACAGCAGGCCGGATGGAATGCCGTACAATTCACCAGTGCCGATCGACTGATGGACGTCATCGAATCCTGGTAGAAAAAACCGCTAGCGGCGCACGCCGGCGTGCGAGGACTGGTTCAAGAGTCTTTCGACATCCTGTTTGTCAACGATCGGCATGTCACCTGGGATGCTGTATTTAAGTCCTGCCATGGCATTGGCCCAAGCTAGCGAATCGCTGAGCGACCATCCGCTCAGTCGCCCGTGGAGGAATCCTGCGGAGAATGCATCGCCACCACCGAGTCGCCCTGCCCCGTCGACCTTACGCGTCTGGCTATAACTCACCTGGTCGGCTTCGGCTGCAATCGCTCCGCGTTCTCCTAAAGTGACGACAGAGCATTTGCCACCCCGCATTTTCGCCAACTGCTCGGCTAGCGACTGATCGCTCGTTTCGGCTGAAAGACCCAGGACAGCGATCGCATCTCTCTTGGCAAAAAACACAACATCCGCAGACTCGATCCACTCGCGACAGCCCTCGCGAGCTTGGTCGATACTCCAAAGTTTTCCGCGATAATTGAAGTCGAAGGATAACTTCGCACCGCTCGAGCGAGCTTGGTCTCTGGCGAATTCCATCATCGAGCGAACCGATGGACTCAGCGCCAAAGAGATCCCCGTCGCATGAAACCATCGGCAGGAGCCAAGCGGATGCAAGGGGAGTTGCTCGGCGAACAGTTTCGTAAAGGCCGAGTCTCTACGATCGTAGATGACCTCTCCTGTCCTGGGGAAACTGGCGGGTTCGTAAAAGTAAACGCCTAACCGATCCTCGCTTGTCCATACAATGTGAGAGGTGTCCACGCCGTGCATACCGATGAGTCTGGCGACCTGCTGGCCTAGGGTATGATCAGGAAGCTTGGAGATCCAGCAGGTTTTTGCCCCGAGTCGAGATAGCCCAACGAGCGTATTGGACTCGCTACCACCGATATGCACTTCGAGCATGTTGGCTTGCTCTAGCCGCAGAGGGATCGTAGGAGAGAGTCGGAGCATCGTCTCGCCGATCGAAACGATGTCGTAATCTTTTCTGGCCTTGAGATTAGCTTCTTGTGGTTTGGAATCCATGCGCAAGTCCAATCGCTTAGCGACTCTCGGTAATGATGAATTCGATCCGACGATTGGTCGCGCGACCACTGGCAGTTTGGTTGTCCATCAAAGGCAAGTCCGAACCGTTCGAACGCACTGTCACCGAACCGGTATCCCAACCTCCGCGAGCAACGAGGTAGCGGAGAATCGCATCGGCTTGCTGGGAGGTCAGTTGCTGTGTGCTGGTTGTTCCATCGATCGAGGGATTTGAGTTGTCCGTATAGCTGTCGATGAGGACTTGGCCGCCGGGAGCCGCCGCCTTGATCGCATTGCTGATGCGTTCCAAGAGCGTTTCAGCACTTGCCGTCCACTGCGAGCTGCTAGGTTGGAAAAGTTGGTCGGCCGGAATCCGCACGCGTAGGCTCGTACCGTTGGTTTCCACTGGATAACCAAGGGATCGAAGAGGCTCGATACCTAATGCACTACTTGAGTCTAAAGCCCGGCTTGTATTGGCTGTCAATCGTGCACCGCTACGTCGAAGCGGGTCGGTGCTTGGACCAAGCCCAGGTACATTCGAAGGGCCTACCATCGTGGGTGGCATCACGGATGAATTCGCGGTGGTACGCTGCGGATTTTGAGCCAAATTCGGCGGCGACACACTTGGTCCAGCGGTGCGGGTTGCGGCCAAGCGGGCTTGCTGCAACTGCGAGGACATGTCTCCGAGCTGCTGTTGCATCAAGTCCGAGCGTTCCCGATAGGTCTGAACTTGTTGCTGAGCTTGTGCGAGCTGGCTGTGCAATTGGCGATTGTTTTCATCGAGCAAACGGGCTCGCCGATCCAGCTCAGAGATTTGTGCCGCGTAGGTAAAACTATTGGGATCCGCCGAAGTCATCCCAGGCGGACTCGGCAGTCCCAGCGTTGGGCCTGCCAGCGCCGGGCCTGCCAACGCCGAGCCTGTTGATGAAGCTGCTGAACCGCTCGGCACAGCACCGGTTGCCATCGTATTGGTACCCATGGCTGCTGGTGCAGCGCCAGGATTGTACGGACGCAGATAGCTTGGGGTGGATCCTAGCAGATAAGGTTGGCTTTTTTGGCA
>CAILTZ010000413.1 GCA_903837255.1 uncultured Pirellula sp.
CTGCCCGACGTGAAGACCAAGATCGAGCAGATTCTGCACGCCACAGGCCATGTGGTGACGAACGCCGCCGCCGAATTCGCGTATGACATCGACGACGCCGAAGACTACAACTTCGCCCTGAAGAACATCCGAGGAGAAACCGCCCATGTCTGAATTGGAAATCCCGCACGTCCCTTCGCCTTACGCCGGTAAGAAGCTCCGCACCCGGGATCACGTCGCGATCAGCTCCTACTGGTTTGCCACGAATTTCCACTGGGGTGCCCTCCTGACCATCATGCTTCCGCATGAGATCAAGGACATGAGTCCGCTAAACAAAGCGGAGACTGTCGGCTTGCTATCAGGCGTTTCGGCAATTGTTGCGCTACTGGTTCCGCTTCTGGTTGGCATGATGAGCGACCGATGCACCTCTCCTTGGGGCAGGCGACGGCCGTTTATGCTTACCGGCATCGGTATCAATGTGCTAGGTTTGGTCGGAATGGCCATCGCCTACGGCATTTCGAAACCGTCGGCAGATCAGCACAACGTTTGGACGTCGCTCTTTGGCAACCCGGGCCTGATGTTGTTCTTCTTGGCCTACATCGTGGTTCAGCTCGGTAATAACGTCACTTCAGCCGCATATATGGGCTTTATCCCCGACCTCGTTCCCGAGGATCAGCATGGAGTGGCCAGCGGATACATGGCGCTGAAATCGCAACTCGGAACGCTACTGGGGGCGTTCGGCGTGGCGCTCCTACTCAAGGGCCAGCCAGAGGCGCTAAAGTTTGCATTACTTGCCGTGGTGCTCGTCGGGATCGGTCTCATCTCAGTGTTTGGCATTCGAGAAACCCCGCTTAGAACGAAGCCTCCTAAAGTCGCCATCGGCCCCTATCTGAAGAGCCTCTGGATTAGTCCGCGAGAACATCCAGATTTCGCTTGGGTTTGGCTTACCCGAGCGCTGGTCATGTTGGGCTTTTACGCCATCCAGCCGTTCGTTAACTACTACTTGATCGACGTGGCTCACGTAAAGCCTGACGACGTCGAGATGAAAGCAGCGATCTTTCTCGGAATCGTTTTGATTGCGTCAAGCATAAGCGGCATCTATGGCGGCTCGCTCTCTGACAGGATTGGAAAGAAGTCCGTAGTCTATATTGCTAATGGCGGCATCGCCGTCGTGACTCTAGGGTTCATCTTCTGTCAGAACCTGGAATCGGTTCTGGGAGTCGGAATCCTTTTCGGCCTCTTCTACGGAGCCTACATCAGCGTGGATTATGCTCTCGGGGCGTCAGTTCTTCCCACCAAAAAGAACGCCGGGAAAGAGATGGCAGTGTGGCATGTCGCAATGACACTTCCCCAAACAATCGCCGCACCCTTGGCAAGTTATTTGATCGCAATGCCGGGAAAGACGGTTATTCCTGCAACCAAACTCGGCGAGGACGCCATCGTACGCTACACCCACACGGGGTACGCCTACGTGTTTGTCATGTGCTCCGTCTGCTTCGGCATCGCCGCATACCTACTTCGCAACCTCAAGGGCGTTAAGTAGACGATATCGAGCAGTGCCGCCGCAGATTCCAACTCGCCAACCAAACAGGAGGGGCATCAGACGCGGCTCTCGAACGCCCCTACGGGACGATTTTTAGAACGGCCTTTTGCACTGAGTTTCGAAGCCGAAAGGTGATGGTGGCTCGGGTCGTTGTTGTGACCACGGTCGTAGCAATTTTGACCCGAATTGTGGTCGTCCCCGCCGGAACGGTTCGGCTTCCGGGCAGGCTGGCGGCAACACTGTTCGAAGTCTGAAGCATCTCCACGCCTCCCTTCGGAACCGGCGCATCAAAGGTCACGTCACAGTAGGAAAAATCACCCCCCTTGACCGTTGACACGACCCAGGTCGCAGAAGCAACCTTAGGCGGAATCGGTTTTAGAATCAGGTACAAATCAATCTTTTGCGTACCCATCAGGGCCGAAAGCCGCACCTTGCGGGGTGA
>CAILTZ010000414.1 GCA_903837255.1 uncultured Pirellula sp.
CTTCATCGACTCCCTTGGCTTGCACTTGCAGGGGTCGCTTGGGTCGATACGGAATGTTTTCGGGCGAGTACTCGGCAGGCTTTCCATCTGGGGCGGTGTAAGCCCGCATGAAGGAAAAGTCGCCGGTGTGACGGGGCCATTCCCAGTTATCGAGTTCGCCGCCAAAGGCACCGACACTGATCGGTGGCGCGAAGACCAACCGCACGTCCTTGAGGTAGGTATAGAGGAACAGCACGTAGGTTTTTCCTACGAACATCTCGGCCACTTCGGCCCGCATCCCTGGGTTGTCTTTTTCTGCTTGGAGTTCCAGTTCTTTTTTTCGCCGATCGATGGCCTTGGTCCGATCGACGTAACTCATATCGGGGATTGCCGCCGAGAGGACTTCGGAGGAAACATCGGCGTAGGACTCGGTGATGCGTACCGTGTAGTTCGGCGCAGGGACTTCGTCGGCTCGGCTTTGAGCGATGAAGCCATCGGTGAGCAGATCTCGCTCGGTGGTGCTGGCTTTTTGGATGGCGTCAAAGGCACAGTGGTGGTTGGTGATGATGAGGCCTTGGTTCGAGACGAACGAGCCGGTGCAGCCGTTGACGCGGCAGATCCCATCGACGACGCTTTTTGCTTGTGGATTGAAGATCTCGTCGGCAGATAGTTGGATGCCGCGATTTTTTAGTCCGATGTTCGCCAGTTCGCTGATTGGAAACATCCCCTCATCGGATCGGACTCGCGAGGGGAACAACGCCGCCAGGGACATCCACAAGAGATTCCAAAGAGCGATACGTCGTAGCGACCAGGCGACCAAGCGCGAGTCAAACACAGCTTTCATGGCGATCCTCAGGGGGTGTAGAACCAACTCACAGTGAAGCGATCGCCGAGTATTGTGGGCGAAAAACGCCCGTCTGCCTAGAGTTTGCTGCAGATGAGAGTCGCGTTGTGGCCGCCGAAGCCGAAACTGTTGTTCATGGCGTATCGGACTTTGCGATTGCGTGGAGTCAGGGGTGTGTAATCCAAATCGCAGTTCGGATCGGGGGTTTCCAAGTTGATCGTCGGTGGGATGATGTCGTAGTAGCAACTCAGGATTGAAAGGATCATTTCGATCCCGCCGCTTGCGCCCAGAGCGTGTCCGAGGTGGCCTTTGGTGCTGGAAATTGCGACCGATCGGGCCGACTCTCCGAAGACCGATTTGACGGCGATGGTTTCGGCTTTATCGCCTAGTGGAGTGCTAGTACCGTGTGCATTGATGTAGTCGATTTGCGTCGAATCGAGCTGGGCTTCGATCAAAGAGTTTCGCATGGCCATCGAAGCCCCGCGACCGTTTTCATCTGGGGCGGTGATGTGGCCGGCATCGCAGGATCCGCCGTAGCCTAGGACTTCGGCATAGATCTTTGCACCGCGGGCTTTGGCGTGCTCGAGTTCTTCGAAAATCAAAATCCCTGCTCCTTCGCTCAGGACAAAGCCGTCGCGATCGGCATCGAAGGGTCGACTGGCCTTCTCGGGTGCATCGTTGCGAGTCGAGAGAGCCTTCATGTTCGAAAAGCCGGCCACACCCATGTGCGTGATGGCTGCTTCGGTTCCCCCAGTGATCAACACATCGGCTTCACCGGTGCGGATCGATTTGAGGGCATCACCCATAGCGTTGTTGCTCGACGCGCAAGCCGTAGCGATGGCGAAGTTAGGGCCTTTCAGGCCGTATTGGATAGCAAGATTGCCGCCGGCTGCGTTGAGCATCATCTTGGGGATCGTGAACGGGCTGACACGATCTAGGCCTTTGGTATGCATGCGCAGGATCTGCTCTTCGATCTCGTTGAGACCTCCGATGCCTGAACCGACTATCGCTCCACAGCGATGGGACTGTTCTTTGGAAAAGTCCAAGCCGGAGTCGATGATGGCGTGGTAAGCAGCCCACATCGCGAACAAGGAGAAGCGATCCAGACGCTTGAGATCTTTGGGTTCGCACGATATACCCGGATCAAAATTGGGCACATCGCCACCAAAGCGGACTTTGTGGTGCGTGGCATCTAGGATGGTCAGCGGATGGATACCGCTTTTGCCTTCAAGGATTCCGTTCCATAACGATGGAACATCCAAAGCCAGGGGCGTAACACACCCAAGCCCCGTGACAACAACTCGACGATTCATGCAACTGCTATCGAAAGAATCAAGGGGTTGCCCGACATTCGAGTCGGGCAATCCCATGTGACTGAAGATATGATGCCGATGGATGACCAGCCGACAAGAGCTGGTCCCGGAGTCAATCGATTAAGATTGCTTCTCGATGTAATCGATGGCTTCGCCAACGCGCTGAATCTTCTCAGCTGCGTCCTGAGGAATGTCGATATCGAACTCCTCTTCGAACTCCATCACTAGTTCAACTGTATCAAGCGAATCGGCACCCAAGTCATTGACGAAGTGGGTGTCACGAGTGATTTTGTCTTTCTCGACACCGAGTTGTTCGGCAACGATATCAATGACTCGTTCCTGAATTGATGCCATGGTCGGGAAGTCCCCTTCAACGAAACTGAAATCTGATAAACGAAAAACTGCGCCGACGGCGTCGTCGGCAGGTGACAAAAGATAGAGGATTCCAGTAAAACCGGTCAAGCCAGGATGGCCAAATCGACCTAGAATCCGAATCGGTTTCCTTTAGTTTCCCAAAAGAAACCTGAGTATTTAGCGACCTGAACCCCCCAGCGGTGGTAATCCGGCCGGTGGTGCTGGCGGCAGGGAACGCGGGAGGCTTGCCCCGCCTGCGGGTGGCAAAGGTGGCAGGCCCGATCCGCCTGGCAGGCCCGGTGCGGCTGGCAGGCCCGGTGCGGCTGGCAGACCGGCGGCTGGCAGACCGGCGGCTGGCACACCCGGTGAGGCTGGCAGGCCGGCAGCTGGCAACGCCGGTGCGTTGGCAGGGCCCGGAGGCGCTTGTGTGTTGGTATTTGGAAGTGCTGCGGTTCGCTCGCCGGCCGACTCGCCCATGACTTCGGTGAGGTTTTCAAAGTTCACCACTTGGACTTCTTCTCCCTCGGCATGGGTGTCGACGGCCATCTCGCAGATCCGCCAGCCATCGACTTCTTTGATCAATGCCCAAACGACTTCGTATTCGCTACCAGGGACGCCAGCAGCACCCGGTTCGATCCAATTGCTCGAGACCAGCATGACATTGGGATCTTTGGGATCGATCTGTTGGGCTTTGCCGATTTCAAACGATGCGTTTGGCGATCCGATCGGGGAGATCTCGAGTCCTTTGGAGCGGATTTCTTGGCGAGCTCGGGTCGAGAGGAGCGACTCGATGACTTTCGCGTTGCTGGTTCGCATCCCTTCCAAGAACGCACCGACGACCTCCTCGGGCTTGATCGGATTGGACAGATTCAGCAGGCTCAGAGGAATCATCTCGTCCTGGGGAGTTGGTTCAGGCGCAGCACCCTTGTTCGTTGCTAGCACACCGTAATTTGCCGTAGGCGAACCGGGATTTGCCGTGGGCGAACCGGGTGCAGGGCTGGCGGTCTTGGAACCGGTGCCAGCGTTGGCGTCTTGCGCTAGCTTGTCTTTATTTCCGGAGTCGCAGCCGACTTGTCCAAGCATTGCGGCCAGGGTGGCCGCCCATAGGATACGCTTCATGAGTTGGTAATTCCTGTGAATGATCTTGCGGGATTATCTTTGCCGGATCGCGTGGGTGTCCCACGAACAAGCCAGCGGAATACCCAATTCCCAGAACTCGCGTCAAGAGCACTCTTGGCAACTCATCTTGCCCTGGACAATAGAAAATCGGTACCTTTCGGGCGGCTGAATCCATATTTTGCAAATCTCGCTAGGAACCTCTGGGATGACCCCGCTTGCAAAGACCTCGACGCTCCAAAACAAACTCTGCCGGAATCAATCGCCGATCGAGTTTCAGCCGCATCGTTTTTTGGTTGCGGGATTGCTTGCCATCGGAGCTTGGCTTTTTCCGGCTGCCAACTTGGTGCCCGCAATCAGAACGCGCGCGGAGTGGCGATGTACCAACAGGGTCGCTACGCGGAGGCACTGCAGTACTTTGAGCAGGCCAAGCTGACCGATTCGGCCAACCCTGATACGTACTACAACCTCGGGTCGGCTTACCACAAACTCGGTGCGGCTGCCAAAGATCCAAAGATGATCGAGAACGCCGAACGGATGTACAACACCTGCTTGGAAATGTCCCCCAATCACGTCGATTGCTACCGTGGCCTATCGATCCTCTTGGTCGACAAAGGGCAACCCGAAAAAGGCTTCGCGCTGTTAAAAGACTGGGCTATGAAGAACCCAGGACTGAGCGATCCTCGCATCGAACTTGCACGATTGAGCCAAGAGTTCAATCAAAACAAAGTCGCCGAGCAGTACCTCAACGAGGCCTTGGCCATGGACCCGAACAACCCCAGAGCCTGGGCTGCCAAAGGCCGCTCGCGGGAGATGTCGGGCGATCTGATGATGGCTGTCCAAAACTACGAGCAGAGCCTCGCGCTGAACGCTTCGCAACCGGAACTCTACCAACGTATTGGCGCGTTAAAAGTTCGCTTGAGTCAAAGCACACCGACAAACCCCGCCTCGCCACCGACGACGACCCGCTAGGACAACGAATCGCTTACAGGGCCGATCGCGGCTGTTTCATTAGAGGTCTGTTTTTTTCAACCGCTGATGAACGCTAATATTCGCTAATTGCGAATCCGAATCAGATAATACGCATGACTCAAGGGCGTCAGCTGTTTCGGCGGTGATGCAACTGGATCGCGCTCAAGCCTCGCCAAGCGATCGATTCAACAAAGGGCGAATCAGACCGCGAAGCTCCAGAGGCAGTCGAAACAGAGCACGATCTGAAGTTGGATCGGAGTTCATGACTTCGACAGCCACCACGACCTTGGAGCATGAGCGTGCGCTTGCGAGACTTGAAGAGCTGTTTACGGCCAAGCCAAGAACTCCAGAAGGTGACGAATTTGAGCTCTTACTCCTGTTGGTCGAGACCTACGAAGCAAAGGAGTACCCAATTGAATTGCCCGATCCCCTCGAGGCGATTCGCTTCCGCATGGAACAAGCGAAACTGAAACAAAAGGACTTGATTCCAATCTTAGGTAGCAAGGGCAAGGTGTCGGAAGTCCTGAATGGAAAGCGCGAATTATCGTTGACGATGATTCGCAAGCTAGTCAGCGAATTAGGGATTCCGGCTGAGGTTTTGCTCCAAGAGCGAGGTGCTACCTTACCCGACACCGATATTCTTACATTCGGCAAAAAGTAGCAAAGGTGGCTTGGAAACAATCTCTCCTAAAGCAATCCGGCGTGGCAGTAGCGATCCGGTTTTCTGAACCGCTAATAGACGCTAATGTTCGCTAATGAGGAACTTGCGACGGTTTAGACTAAGAGACAGGTAACCCCTGGCTTTGGTTGGTGGAGAACGCGAGTTCCCAATCCACGTGGTTCCTCCCGTGGGATAGGCTTCCAGCCTGTCACTGTCTTCATGACTTCGGTCCGGATATGCTTATCGCTACGGTCCTTTTTCTGCTCAAGCCGGACAGGCTAGAAGCCTATCCCACGTGCCTTCGTCCCGTTGACCATGCGCAGACGGGCCGCGCGCATCGCGAGGGACGGATTGATGATTGTCGAGTGATGATTGTTGATTTTTGAAGTGGAAGAAGTTGGGCGCGTGGTCTATTCGGTCCTTGTCTTC
>CAILTZ010000415.1 GCA_903837255.1 uncultured Pirellula sp.
CCCGAAGCGTCTACACAGGCATCATCTACACAGTATTGGATCTTGCAAAAGATCCGGCTGCTCGGGTTGTCATGATTTCTCCGAAATCATCGGGCTGTTTGGCTGTTTGGATTTAGCCCGAAGGGCGACACAAGATCTGCCATTAGTGCGTAAGCCACCGGATCTGGGGCGCTTCCCCGCCCCCCCTAGAAGCCCGGAGGGCTTTACATGCGGCTAGTAGCTGCTCCAACCCAACCGCTGATACACACTAATATTCGCTAATAAAGAACGCCTCACGCCTGCCCCCAACCGCTTGGCCCCCCTTGGCCACCGTGGCTCTGGCCGGGGGAGCAAGGGGCGGGGGGGATGAGGGGGCCGACCGCGCGTAAGGCTGCTTGGCTGTAATGGCTACTTGGCTGTTTGGCTTTAGCCCGGAGGGCGACATATGGGGTAAGTGGTGAGTTGTAAGCGGCTGTTCCCTCTCGCCTCTCGCCTCAAGCCTGTCGCCTGCTTCGGGGGGTTTGATCTCGTTGGTGTCCTTGGTGGAATCCGATGTTTGCACACGCAGGAATGCGGTTGTTTGAGGCTTAGCAGCGAATTTGCGTTTTGATCGCCTTGTAAGACGGACTTCCAGTCCGTCTTACCCATTCATTCACCTGTACGATTTGCCCGACGGACTGGAAGTCCGTCGTACAGCGCTGTGCGACTCCACGCGGTGAAAACACCCGATCAGGCTGGTGTACGCTTACGCTCATTATAAACCTTAAAGAAAGCCACAGAACCGCTGATGGACGCTGACCAGAAGCTGATGGAAGAAAGGTTGGGCGATTGTCCCTAATCGTTGCTTCATTGACAACTTGGGACTACGGATTTTCAAGTCAACTCCTTCCAATCGCGTCTCAAATGAACGCGTCTTGAAGCATTCATATTCAAAAGCTTGGCTGTCGCTCTTCCACAGGCCGTTTTACCAATCACACAGCAATCAGTGATTTCAAAGTGGTCTTCCCAGTGGTCTTTTCTATGATTGAACAACGAGACAATTTCCAAAGAATCTGGGTCGATACTCGAGAGGTTAGTACCCTTGTAGGCGTTACAGCGATCACAGGATAGTGCAAGATTATCAAGCGAATCATCAATCAAATGCTGTTTTGCGATAATGTGCTCAGAATGAAATCCAATAAATGGAGTTGCCTCTTCGGGGATGTGACAGTATTCGCATCGATAGAGCGCACGCTTTCGAACAGATTCCCTAACCCAAGGATTCATCCAAGCTAATCCTTGTCGGCGAGAATCTTTCTTGCCTTGCTTTGGAGCAGCGAGATGATATCGATAGCTTCGACAAACTCTTTGTATTCGAGCTCTTCTTCTTGCGAGATCTTGCCTGTGTTTGCCTTAGCCCTAAGGTTTTCGATCCGAGCAAGCAACTCCGGACTCGCTCGTAGATCGAGAAGTTTGCGGGCAAAATCAGGCGGCATCTGATCGGTTGCCGGTTGTAGCATGTGGTCAAGAATGGAAGATACCATGACCTGATTGTACCCTTGCCCTGAATGAGAATCCAGGCACACCTGCTCCAAACAGTCTGTCGGCTCCTTGTTGGACGTTTGTCCCCAATCGTTCGGCTGTTTGGCTATTCCCCCACACCTCACGCCTTCCCCCAACCGCTTGGCCCCCCTTCGCCACCGGGGCTCTGGCCGGGGGCAATCGCATGTTAGACGCTGGAAAAATGTGCGATAAGTCGTTCGATCTGGGAGTTATCCCAGGCACAACGCTTACGCTTACCACGAATGTTATCTTTGATGGTAGTGTCTCGTTGCAAAATACTCAGCGCGAGTCGACGAAAAACGGATGAAATTTCCGGGCTGTTTCCTTTCCGGATTCGGCTTGCATCTTCGGAAAAAGTTACATCGAGGATGTAGTGTTGCTGGTTCTCAATCCCCCAGTGTTCCCGTATGCGTTTCGAGAGATCTCTAACTTTGGGCTCCAGACTGCTAATAAACGTTTCGGAAGATTCCTCGATTTTGCCGTTAATCTCGCGAGATCGATAAATCACCCAAATAGTTTTGACACCTGCCCACTGGGCTAATATCGGGCAATCCGTCGGTGCAGGCATGACCACCACTTCCCGCAACTCGTTTCGACCACGCTTGCTGTCCCTGGATTGGCATCGACGCATCTTTGGTTGGCGGCTGTCCATAGCTTTCAATATCGTCTCGTGCAAAGCCTCTTGGAGAGTCGGTTGATTCCCTTTGACGATCATAATGTAATCGGCTTGCTTGGCGATAATCGCTTTGGCGGTCTGCGTTCGACAATGCATCGCATCGGTCGTCACAACAGCACCGGCTAAATCTAGCAATTCGATGAGTTCCTGAACTGCTGGGATTTCGTTGGGTTTATCTTCGACGGACTTGAGTCCCAAGCACATTCTCAGACCGCAGACCCAAGCAGATATCGAATGCAAGGCAGACTTGCCCGATGCTCTGTCGTAGGAACCACGGAGGGTCTTGCCATCGATTGCTACGGTTTGGCCTTTGAGGGATCCGGCAATTTCGTTAGCCCAGCTTTGGAGTACTGAGTAGAACTCAATGGTATCGAGTCGAGAGAAAGTCCTGCCGAGAGTATCGTGAGAAGGGATGCCATTTTCAAATGGAAAGTACTTTCTGAGCCAGTCCAGCTTAGCCTTACCGTAGCGTTCTACATCCACCCATCCCTGAGCGTCGGAGATACAAGCACACAAGGTCAGAAAGATCATCTCGGTCAGCGGATAGTTCGTGCCACGATCTACTCGTGGATCGGTAATATTTTCAAAATGATGGTAAGTTTTACAATCCAGCGTAGATGCCATGGCCCAACTCCGTCGCAAAAGTCCAGTGAAACTCCATTTCCCCAGAATTGGGGCTTGATTGAGCTTCAGACAATGCAATACTCAGACCAATCCCAACCGACATGCGATTGCCCTGCCTCATTGTCGGACTCACAGATGTGGGAAAAGCAACAATCCAATTGCTCCGGATGAATCGTCCGCCATTGATGGAGGTTAGATCCTTGTGGGTAATACTTGGAAAACATCCACCTAACTGAATGAGCGTCGTGCTATGCTGAGCTACGACCGATCCTCGACGAAGCGTTCGAGATTTTCGGTGATAAGAGCGAGTATGTGGTCGCCGCACCGCAGTACCGTGCAGCAGCCAACACGGCGATGGGTTTGAAATGAATTGAGAATTGAGAATGGATAATTGAGAATTGAAATCCATGCGGGTCGGCGTGTTCTTAAAAATTCTCCATTCTCCATTCTCCATTCTCAATTCCTAGGTCACCGAGGATGATTTTGCCAAAGCTGCCGGCGTGGCGAAGGTGATGGTGGAGGGGTGAGTCGCTAGGTGTTGTGGGGAGGGTGCCCGGAAACGGGCTTCCTTACCCGATTTCGCTACTCACATAGGGGGAGGCCAATGACTTGACCAGTCGACAGACCATTTTTCTGGTTGGCAATTCAAAAGCAAACCCGGTTCAAGGGGCGTTAAGTACTCAAAAAATCGTTTTCCTTCGTATAGCTTTTGAATCGTAGTTTCCATGGATTTTATAGTAACCTCCGGCACTATAATTAGTCCCGGAGGCGCAAAATACGGATTGCAATCGATACTGCAAATCTGCGCAAAGTACACGGAATAATACAACCCGTCGGGTAACTCAACGACTGCGAAAGGCCAGTATCCTTTTTCCGTGAATTCCTCATCAAAAGGAATAGGAAACCTCAAAATAGGTGATTTACTCATTCTTTAGGCAGTTCAAATGGCTTTACCTTGATACCCTTGAGTAACGCTTCGAAGTC
>CAILTZ010000416.1 GCA_903837255.1 uncultured Pirellula sp.
CCTTTGGTTTCAAGGCGCTAAACCAGTTCTCTAGTCGGTCGCAGGCTACCGGAGATAATTCAAGGTTGCTACGTATTTTTCCTGGCTCGTCCGCGGAATTGGTGGGTCCCTAACAAGGAACGACTCAGCTGGATTTCGCTTGAGTTCTCATGATCTGGTAGAGGTCTAGATCGGCACGGTCCCCGAGAATCGCAAATAGGGTTCGGATTCGCTCGAAGCCTTCGGGTAAACCTGCTTGTGCTCGCAGGCGAAAGTACCCAGGCTCGGGAGTCAAGACTTCCTGCATGCGACGATCGGCAGGTTTTGGAGTGGAATCTTCTTTCCGGAAATCGCGGAAGATGCCTTCCAGAAAAGAAACCGCGTGAGGGTTGTCGGCAAGAAGCGTTGTTCCGAGCGCCTCTTCGCGGTATTCGGTCTTGCTGACCACAACGTCGGCTTGAAGTTCCAGAGTCGAATCGTCGTCTTTGAGCAAGCGGAGCTGCCATCGATCCTTCTCTGTTTTGGAAATCGATTCGACGCCTAGACTTTCGATCATCACAAACTCGGTGGAGGTTTTTTCGGAAAGTTCTTTCCGTGCCTCGGCCAGATAATCGCTTTGGTCGCTAGTTGCGGGTGGCAGAATCCAGGTCAAGCGATCCTGACGACCGTACAGAAGGCATTCTTGTACGACCCTGCAGGCTTCTGCGGTTGAGCCGACGATGAGGACCTTTTTTTCGTCGTAGGTTTTCGGATCGAATTTGCGGTCGTTGGGCAGATGCTGCAAAAACTCTTTGCGGGTTTCTGGTTCGCCGATAGCAAGTCCACCTGCCGGTCCGAGTCCAACTCGGCCCGGGCCGAGTCCTCGGCAATCGATGATGCAATCGGCTCGAGAGCACCAGGTCCCCCGGTGACGACCTTCTACTAGAATCCGAAATTCATCGTTGCATCGCTCTTGCCAGCCAAATTCATCGAAATGCCTAGGAGTTGGCTGGTTTCTAGCTCGTAGTCGCGAGAGATCGACCACGGGGCTTAGGAAGTGAATGTCATCGAACAGCAGATCGGTTTTGGCCAGCGGCAGCAGGTACTCTTCGGCATACTCTTTGCCGGTAAAAACTCGGCTAGGATCAGGTGGCCGATACGCTGGGTCTTGGGCTTCTAGTGCTGCCAGTCCCAAGCTCGTGGTGACTTGTCCTGCTGGCAATTCCAGTAAACGGTCGTTCCAATCGAGCATACGGTGGGCGACTCGCCGCGTTTCGAAGATGGACACATGGTAGCCCAGGAACCGTGCGTACAGGGCTGCTTCGATCCCCAGTGGTCCTGCGCCTAGAATCGCAATCGTTGCCGGGCTTTCCATCTCCGGATCCCATGGAAGTGCATCGATCATGTGCTAGTGATTCTGTTGGTAAAAGCTTGGGTTTAGGGGAAGGGGATGTTATTGAATTCGTAGTCGACCGTCTGCAGGATGACCGACTCGGGGGCTCGGTACACGAAGCGGTAGTCGCTCATTTCACCTTCGATGTCGAAGAGATAGCTGATCCCGATATCGTTTTTGGTCAGTCGAGTCGTCGCCCATCCGGCATGATCGATCCGATCGCCTTGTTTATCGACCAGATAACCATCGGTCAACGCTACCCAGCCTTGGAGCACATCGTTCGAGGGTTGGTTAGCGAGCGAGACTCCTACTTGAATTTCCTGCAGATCGCGGTTTTTGCGAGCGGACTCTAGCACAACGGTCAGATCGCCTGCCGTGAGACTCTTGCCGCTGTTGTCTTTCGGATTTAGGAAATCGATTGTCGCGATCCGGCCTGGGATAGCGATTTGCAGTTCACCTTTCCAGGATTCGATTTTCGTCGCGGCCTGCGTTGGCTTCACGACGCGCATCGAAGCTACCAATTGGGAGCCCGTTGGTACAAACTCACTGGATTGATCGGTGGGAACTAAAAGTCGTTCATCGTTTTCGGTACGGACTACCAATTTATCCCTTGGAAATCGTACGAAAACGGGCTTGAATCGAGGCTCCCAGTGCAGGACGAACTCAAGTTCGGCGGTGCTTTGCAACGGATCTAGGAAGTTTGTTGTCTTGCTAATGGCGATCGGTTGCATGCGGAGCACACCGATGTAGATCGGGGGTAGCGATTCGCGAGGCAGGCTTTTGAGCAAGCCCGCAGGATCTTCGGGGATTTGTGCTTTGGGACCAAACGAAAGCTTGGCGTTGTCTCTTGGGGTGATTCGCCAGTCGATTTTTTCGAGTATTTCATCCATTGCTTCCCAGTAGGTTACCCCTTCGATATCTAAATCGATCGTCTCTGCGAACGCGGCTTGGCGTTTGTAGTTTTCCAAGCCGATCCTGTTTCGCGTCTGTTTTTCGATCGTTTGTAGGGCATCGACCAAGCTCATTTGGCCTTTGAGGTTGACCATCGAGGGTTCATGGAAGTCGATGGTCGATTCTTGGAGGAACTTCTCGCGGATTCTTTCGACCCGCATACGCATCTCCGCAGAGGCTTGGTCGTCCACAGGTGGAAGAAACTCGAGAGCTTCAGGACCGATCTCTTTGAGTTCTTTTTCTGCGGCATCGCGATCCGATTCCTTGTCCGCATCGAGCAGTTGGGCAAGTTCGCCAACTCTTGTTCGGATCGAGGCCTGCTCGTCGGGTTCTTGGCACGCTGAGGCTCTGGGCGACAAAACCCAAAGGGACAAGTAGGCAACAAGTAGGAGCTTGAAAAATTTCATTTTTCATTCTCGATTCGGGTGTTAGGCGCGTTTTGGGAGTTAGGCAATTCGGATTGAGGTTTGAGTTTGGTACGAATTTCATTATAGCGGCGAGCCAGATCGATCTCCTGGCCTCGCTCGATGGGTTGGTAGAATTGGCGATCGACACCCAGGTAGTCTTGGGCTGCGATACCATCGGGCGCATCGTGCGAGTACTGGTATCCGATGCCGTGACCGAGTTGCTTGGACCCGGCGTAGTGTCCATCGCGGAGATGAACGGGCACTGGGATGATGTTTCCTTGCTGGACTTCTTTCCTTGCTGCCATGATAGCTGTTGTGGCCGAATTGCTCTTTGGGGCTAGTGCCAAGTAGATGACGGCTTGGGAAAGATTCAATTGGCATTCGGGAAGGCCAACAAACTCGCAGGCTTGCATGGTTGAAACGGCAAGGTTCAGGGCTTGGGGATCTGCATTGCCGATATCTTCGCTGGCAAAGATAACGAGCCTACGGGTCAGGAATCGGATTTCCTCACCGCTTTCGATGGCTCTAGCAAGCCAGTACAGAGCGGCGTCGGCATCGGAGCCTCGCAAGCTTTTGATCAGGGCGCTTGCCATGTCGTAGTGCTGGTCTCCGGAGGGGTCGAACTGAAGCACTTTCTTCTGCATGCTTTCTTGCATGAGTTCTACGGTCAGTACGATCGGGAAACGATTTGAGGATAGGACAGCGATCTCTAGGGCGTTGAGAGCCCGACGCGCATCACCTTCGGCGATTCTAGCGCAGTACTGAAGGGCATGAGGGTCGACTTGGATCGAGTAACGGCCAAGACCGACCTCGGGGTCGCGGATCGCGCGGTTTAGAAGTGCGATCAGGTCATCGTCCTCTAGGGGATGAAGCTCGAAGACTTGGGAGCGACTCAGCAGGGCCCCGTTGACGGCAAAGAAGGGGTTGCTGGTGGTCGCCCCGACCAACGCGATCGTGCCTGATTCGACGTCTGGTAGCAAGGCGTCCTGTTGGGATCGGTTGAAGCGATGGATTTCGTCGATGAACAAGATCGGACGCGAGCCGGTGGCGCTGAGTTCATCGCGGGCCCAGTCGAGCGCCTCTCGAAGTTCTTTGATTCCACTGGTAACGGCATTGATTTGCCGAAATGCGGCTTTGGTCTCTGCGGCGATGAGTCTGGCGAGAGTTGTTTTTCCGGTTCCGGGAGGACCGTAAAACAACAGGGATTGGATACGGCAGGCGCTGACTAGTCGTCTGAGGAGTTTTCCTGGCGCCAGAATATGGGATTGTCCAACCATCTGATCGAGGGTTTTTGGGCGCATTCGAGCGGCCAGAGGTTGGGCGCTTTGGCGGTTGGATTCCTCGGCTTTTGAAAATAAGTCCATTGTTTCTGGCTTGGTTGGCAAAGATGCACGCAGGATCTGGCCGACGGGTTGCTTGTGAGCTTGGTTTTCCCGAGTAAATCCCTACAATCTCGGGCTTTGATAGGGCGCATGTCGCCCGCTTGCTCGTTTCCGTCCTGCAATGGATTTTAGACAATGTCTGACTCGAAGTCCGATCCTGGCTCGCAAAATTCCAATGAACTTGGAGTTCACCAAGCAGCGAGGTTGGAAAAACTTAAGAAAATCGAAGCGATGGGCATCGATCCTTGGGGGCATCGTTTCGACAAGCGTCAGTTCATCCAGGAGGTTCAGGCCAAGTCCTCCGAGGTTCACTACAAGACGCAGGATGGCACGCTGGTTGCATTGCCGGCCTTTGATGGCCCTAGCCCCGTCGATTACAGGGCTTGGAAGGCCCAGCAGGGAGCGGGCGAGGAAATCGGTCCGACGGTGCGAGTTGCAGGGCGGATTCTCTTGATGCGAACAGCTGGCAAGCTGGTTTTCTTGAACATCCGGGATCTGACGGGTGACATCCAGGTGATGATCCCCAAGGGTCATTTGCCGGACGAGGATTTCGAGCTGACGAAGTTACTGGACTTTGGGGACCTGATTGGAGTCGATGGTCGTCTGGGTCGCACCAACACTGGGGAGCTGACGGTTTTTGCCTCGAACCTGCACTTCATGACCAAGACACTCGATCCGCCACCGGAGAAGCATGCGGGGTTGCAGGATCCGGAGCTACGTCAGCGTATGCGTTACTTGGACTTGACCTACAACCCTGAGTCCTTGCATACCTTTTTGAAGCGGACCAAGATCATCCAGTCCATTCGCAGCACCTTGGCCAAGCACTCCTTTGTCGAGGTCGAAGGCCCAACGCTACATACGGTTGCCGGTGGGGCGGCGGCCAAGCCGTTTTTAACTCACCACAACGCGCTGGATATGAAGCTCGTCCTGCGGATTGCGTTGGAACTGCACTTGAAGCGATTGATGGTCGGAGGGATTGAGCGAGTTTATGAAATCGGTCGGGTTTATCGCAACGAAGGGATCAGCCCCAAGCACAATCCCGAGTTCACGATGATCGAGTTGTACTGGGCTTATGCGGACTACAAAGTCATGATGGACCTGACCCAGCAGATTATTGTCGAGGCGATCGAGGCGACTGGCCAAGGTTTTCAATTGATGTGGGGAGATCTGCCGATCGACTTTACTCCTCCGTTTGCTCGCAAGACTTATACAGAGCTTTTCGAGCAGCATACAGGTTTGAAGATTGACGATACCGAAGGGATAGCCACGTTAGCTAAGAAGATTGGTTTGAACCCTGATGGCAAGCATCCGGATGTGGTTGTCAGCGAAGTATTTGAGGAGAAGGTCGAGGATTCGCTCATAGGTCCAGTATTTGTGACCGATTACCCAGCCAGTTTGTGCCCGCTTACCAAAAGGAGCACTACCAATCCCAAAATCGCCGAGAGGTTCGAACTTTTCATTCACGGGATGGAACTCGCGAATGCTTATACAGAGCTGAATGATCCGATACTCCAAGAGTCCTTGTTCAAGACGCAGCTTGAGGGGATGCCCGAAGAGGA
>CAILTZ010000417.1 GCA_903837255.1 uncultured Pirellula sp.
AGCCGGTGCGTCGCTCTGGAATCGGGAGAATTGCTCGCCCCGACTGTCCTCTCGAGCCGCTGTCGAGGAAATCGCCCAACTCGGACTCTTGTCGTCGTGGCTGACGAAGCGAGCCTCCGTGCGAATAGACTCCGTGCGAATAGACTCTGTGCGAATGGACTCGTTGCGAATCGACTCGGAAGCCGACTCGATTGCCGGTTTGCTAGGCGCTGCAACCCGCACGGCTGCTAGCGGTGCAGAAGCTTCCTTTGGCTCGCTGCCCGAGATCAATTCCGCCTTGGCCTTTTGCTCTTCGCGAAAACCTGCCAAAAACGTTAAGCCCATCCAGCGGAAAATGTAATCGACAACACTCTTGGCGATGCGAATGTCCGGATTGGTCGTATGGCCGTTGGGTTCAAACCGTGTATGGCTGAACTTGTTGACCAAAACCTCCAAAGGAACCCCGTATTGGAGCGACAAGGAGATCGCGGTGCCGAAGCTATCCATTAAGCCACCGATGGTGCTGCCCTCTTTGGCCATGGTGATGAAGACCTCACCTGGCCGGCCATCCGGATAGAGCCCGACATTGATGTAGCCTTCGTGGCCAGCAATGCTGAACTTGTGGGTCACCGAATTGCGGGTATCGGGCAATCGCTCGCGACGCGGCTTGTAGACAACCTTCTCGACGACCTTGGCCGCTTCGGCCTCTTCGGCCTTCTTCGACTCGGACTTGGTCGACAGTGGCTGGCTTTGCTTGGACCCGTCGCGGTAGATCGCAATGGCTTTGAGCCCCAGCTCCCAACCCCAATAGTAAGCATCCGAGATGTCCTTGACGGTCGTATCCGAAGGCATGTTGACGGTCTTGCTGATCGCTCCGGACAAGAAAGGTTGAGCGGCGGCCATCATTTCGATGTGAGCTTGCCATCGGATGCTGCGCGTGCCATTGGCAGGAGTAAATGCGCAGTCGAAAACCGGCAAATGCTCTTGCTTGATATGCGGTGCACCTTCGATCGTATCACGCTCGTTGATGTACTTCTCGACGTCTTTGATCTGCTCAGGGGTATAGCCCAAATTGAGCAAGCCCAGTGGGACCGATCCGTTGACGATCTTGAGCATCCCGCCACCGGCAAGCTGCTTGTACTTGACCAACGCGATGTCCGGCTCGATGCCGGTGGTGTCGCAGTCCATCATGAAGCTGATTGTCCCGGTCGGAGCAAGCACGGTGGATTGCGCGTTTCGAAAGCCGTTCTTGCGACCAGCCTCCAATACCTTGTCCCAAACCTCCCGGGCCGCATCCTTGAGATAGCGCGGACTCGCATCGGAGATCTGCTCGACGGCGTTGCGGTGCATTTGCATGACTCGCATCATCGGCTCGGCATTCTCGGAATATCCAGCAAACGGACCGACCACCCCAGCCATCTCGGCACTGGTTAAATTCGCTGCCCCATGGAGTAGGGCTGTGATCGAACCGCACATGCCATGGGCCATCGGGGAATCGTAACCAGCCCCGTTGGTCATGATCAACGAGCCGAGGTTCGAATAACCCAAGCCTAGCGGACGGAACAGGTGGCTGTTGTAAGCGATCCGGTCGGTCGGGTAAGCCGCATGGTCGACCAGAATCTCTTGGGCGATGAAGTACAATCGGCACGCTGCCATGAACCCTTGGTTATCAAACGATCCGTCGTCGCGCCGGAACTTCATCAAGTTGATCGATGCAAGGTTGCAAGCCGTGTTGTCAAGGAACATGTATTCCGTGCAGGGATTGCTGGCGTTGATACGTCC
>CAILTZ010000418.1 GCA_903837255.1 uncultured Pirellula sp.
ATACCTCCGGACACGGACACCCCAACCTCAAGACCCCCAACCTCGATCGACTGGAGCAAGAGGGGCGAAGCTTCAAGAATTTCTTTGTCTCTCCGACTTGCTCGCCCACTCGCTCGGCCCTGATGACCGGTCGGCATGAGTTCTTCAACGGCATCACTCACACCATCCTCGAACGCGAACGATTGACACTCGATGCGGTGACCATTGCTCAAGTCCTCCAGCAGGCCGGATATCAAACCGGTGTGTTTGGCAAATGGCACCTCGGGGACCAGGATCCTTATCAACCCAAAGAGCGAGGGTTCCAGGAAGCTTTTATCCATGGAGCCGGAGGCATTGGACAAACGTTTCCTGGAAGTTGCGGTGACGCGCCGCAAAACAGCTACTTCAACCCGACGATTCTGCACAACGGTGTGTTTGAGAAGACCCAAGGCTACTGCACCGATGTGTTCTTTGATCGAGCACAAAAATGGATTGGCTCGCTGCAATCCCAGCCGACCAAACAGCCCTTCTTCTGCTGGCTTGCTACCAACGCACCCCATGACCCTTACAATGCCAAGCCTCAAGACGCTGCCCGATTTGCATCGCTGGATATCGACGACAAGCTCAGGAACTTTTACGGGATGATCGAGAACATCGATGCCAACGTCGGCTCGATGCTCACACATCTGGAGAACTTGGGAATCGCCGACGATACCCTGGTGATCTTCATGAACGACAACGGCTCGGCCATCGGCACAGATCGCTACAACGCCCAAATGCGAGGGGCCAAAGGGACCGCATGGTTAGGAGGCACACGCGCGAACGCTTTTTGGAGATGGCCAAAAAAAATCCAACCCGGCGACTCGCAAGCCCTGACGGCTCACATCGACTTTTTTCGTACTATCGCTGGGTTCGCAGGAGTGGAACTTAATGAAAAAGCGAACTTGCAAGCACAAGGCAGAAATTTGCTGCCGCTGCTGGAAAACCCCCAAGCCCCATGGGCAGACCGATTCCTGATGACCCACTTTGGACGATGGGCCAAAGGGGAGGATCCCAACGCACAAAAGTATCGACAAGCCGCCGTTCGAAACACGCGATACACACTCGTTAGCCCGCAGGGTTCCAAGCTGCCCGATTGGCAACTCTACGACGTGATCGCCGATCCAAAGCAGTCCAAAAACATTGCCGATGAACATCCAGACATCGTTAGCGTGCTCTCGAAGGAATTCGAAACTTGGTGGGATTCTGTACAGCCCTATCTGGTCAACGAGCAAGCCATCCCGGCGGCAGAGAATCCTTTTAAAGCCAGATACCGCCAACAGTTCCCCGATCCAACCTCCAGCGCTCCGGCTCAAAAGCCACCCAACATCGTTTGGGTGATCGTCGAAGACATGTCGGCTGACTTTGGCTGCTATGGAGAAAAGACGATCGAAACTCCCAACGTCGATGCGCTTGCTCGTCGCGGCACACGATTCTCCCGAGCGTTTGTCACAGCCCCCATCTGCAGCATCTCGCGCTCGGCCTTGATCACCGGCAACTACCAAACCGCCTACGGCCTCCAAAACCATCGATCCAGTGTCCCGGGACATCCAATCTATCTGCCTGCCGATACGCCACTGGTACCCGAACTCTTCAAACAAGCCGGCTACCTTGTCAACAATATGACCTGGGAAGACTTTCTCAAAGAGCCCAGGGAGTT
This sequence comes from uncultured Pirellula sp., assembly GCA_903837255.1. Taxonomy (GTDB): domain Bacteria; phylum Planctomycetota; class Planctomycetia; order Pirellulales; family Pirellulaceae; genus JBKCUI01. Next base: position 1,679 of record CAILTZ010000418.1, read on the forward strand.
GGCCAAGAACCCCCAGGTCCCTGTGGCCAAAACCGACTACAACTTTGAGTGGCAATCCGAACGGTCCTACGACAAAACCCACTGGTCTGTGCGAAAAGACGCTCAACCGTTTTTCGTACAAATCCAACTCCACGGTGGCAAGTTCCGTGGCCAGGCCCCCAAAGAGGCTTGGCCCGCACGTGTGCTGAAGGAACTCGGCAGCGCCACTTCAAGCGACAGCGTGAAACTTCCTGCGTATTTGCCCGAGCATCCTGTGATCCGCCAAGACTGGGCGCAGTATCTCGATTGCGTGCGCTACACCGATCACCAACTCGGTACCATCGTCGAGCGGCTCAAGCAAAGTGGAGATCTCGACAATACCGTGATCTTTTTCATGACCGACCACGGCATCAGCCACGTTCGAAACAAGCAGTTCCTCTACGACGGCGGGACGCATGTACCGCTGATCGTCGCGGGACCCTCGATTCATGCCGGACTGGTCCGCGACGATCTGGTCGAGCACATCGACCTCGGGGCGACGAGCTTGGCCCTAGCCGGCATTGCCAAGCCCGGGAGGATGACCTCGCAAAACATTCTGAGTTCGAATTACAAACGCCGCGAAGCGGTCTTTGCCGCTCGCGATCGCGCGGACGAAACGGTCGATTGGATTCGAAGCGTCCGAAGCGAAAAATGGAAATACATCCGAAACGGATTCCCGAGCCGTCCCTACTTGCAACCCAATAACTACAAAGACACCAAAGCCATCGTCCAAGCTATGCGGGAATGGCACGCCCAAGGTAAACTCAATCCGGCCCAAGCTCTCATCATGGCCGACACACGACCCCTCGAAGAGCTTTACGATCTTGAACAAGACCCCGATGAATTGAATAATCTTGCCCAAGACCCCGCGCGTAGCCAAACCCTCTTGCAGTTTCGAACCCGACTGCTCGACTGGCAAAAGCGCACGGGAGATCAAGGCGGCGTCGAAAGTCCAGAGATCTATGATGCCGAGGCAGGAGCGGATCATCTCGAAGGTGGGAAAGGGAACCGCTCACCACAGTACCAGCAGAACCTAGAACTGATGAAACGCTGGCACACCGAAAAACCGTTCGTACCACCCATCGATTGATTGCCAACTCCCCTTGAATTGCTTGACCATGAATTCCTTGATTCGCTCCTTCGTAATTTCCATGAGCCTCTTGATTGCGACCCTCGAAACGCTCTGGGCTCAAGAACCACCGACCAATACAACATGCGAGTTCTTTGAACGCTATGAAGATTGGCCCGAGGACTTGAAAATCCCAGGTGCTCTCGTTGTAGCCGACTCCGTGGAAGGCTTTTGCCACTTTATCGCAAGTTCGAATTATTCGCAGAAAAGAACCAAGGCGTGGACGGTGATAGGCTCACTGGAATCGTCCCGGGCCCTGCTCGCTGCACCGGAGATCAAAACGCTCTCGGAGTCCCTCGATAGAATCACTTGGACCCAGAACATCGAATCGATAGGGGATGCGGAACCCGAAATGTTTCTTGTCGTTTGCGATGATCGTCCTGTCCAACAGATCCCCGCACAGCGGTGGCAAGCGATCGGCGAAGCGATGCGAGCGCACATGTCCAAGGGCGGGACCGTGGGTTTTGTCGGGCCTGCATGCGTGGGGCTGGGGAAAACCTATCCTAAGAAAACCAATCCTGAAGGGGATTTCCAAGGGGAGCTTGAGAAGGGGTTGGGGCTGTTTCCCGATGCCCTGATCGATTTTACTCTCGGCGGTCAGTGCGACCGAGCCTTGTGCGAAACGATTCAAGCTGCAGATCGCAGTGTGCTATTGAGCATTGCCAAGGATAACGCTTGGGTGCTTCAGGGGCGAAAGGGGATGCTCTTTGGCCCGGGTGCTGCAACGGCATGGGTTGGGGCAAGCGGGCATGTGCCTGAGGCCTCGCAACGGATCGAGGCTCGTTCGCAGCGCAACGGCAATGCGCCGGAGAGTTTCCTGATCGATTGGACGCAATGGAGACGCCGCGCGATCGAAAGGACGCTTGATGCGTTCCCTCCGCCGGAGCGTCAGAGGCCACATGTCTCGAATGGCACTTTGATCATCGTCGGTGGGGGTGGAATGCCTGGTGGGCTGATGCAAAAGTTCGTCGAACTAGCAGGTGGGCCTGAGGCTCGGTTGGTGTATCTACCCTGCGCTGAGGAAGAGGACATGTCCAGAGACACGGGTCTTTTAGAGGTTTGGAGGCAGATGGGCGCAAAGACTTGCTCTCTGATGCACACCAAGGATCGTCGGGTGGCTGATCGAGATGAGAAGTTCCTCGAACCGCTCGAGGATGCAACAGGGATATGGTTTGGAGGTGGTCGGCAATGGAACCTTGCCGATTCGTATTATGGCACACAAGCCCATCGGCTCATGAAACAGGTTTTGGATCGTGGCGGCGTCATTGCAGGTTCCTCGGCGGGGGCATCGATTCAAGGGAATTATCTTGCGCGAGCCACACCGATCGAGAACTTTCGAATCATGGCTCCGGGCTACGAGCGCGGCGGGCTGGGTTTTCTGTGCGGTGTGGCGATCGATCAGCATTTCACGCAGCGGCGAAGGCAAAAGGACTTGGCGTCCCTGGTGGAGACTTATCCGCAATTGATTGGAATCGGCATCGACGAGACGACTGCGGTGGTGGTCAAGAAATCTACCGCCCAGATCGTCGGACCAGGAACGGTCACGTTCAACTGGAAAAATCCCAACGAGACTGACTTGAGGGAATTTGTTGGTAAGCAAGGTCAGCGATTCGACTTGGCCGAGCGTTCCGAGATAGAGGGGGATTAAGCGGATGGGGCATCTGGATCTGATTCGCTTTCTCGCTCTTTCTTTCGGAGGGTCATTCGAGAGATCCCTAGCCGTTCGGCAGCAGCTTGGTGGTTGCCGGAGGTGTGTTTGAGGGCCGTATCGATGAGGATACTTTCGACTTTTTGGATAACTTTTCGATAGATGTCGTTTTGTCCCAGATCGAGCAGTTGCTGCACGTAGTCGAGGACCTCTGGGAAATCGCGATCGCTGTCGATGCGATAGTCACTTAGGCATTCAGGTGGCAGGGAGCTTGGGTAGATCGCATCTCCGAGGGTATTGACGGCAGCGAATTGGACAGCGTTGGCTAGCTCACGAACATTGCCGGGCCAAGCATACGACTGCATGGCAAGGAGTGCTTCCTGAGTCCAGTAGAGAGTGGGTTTCCCGAATTTGAGTGCGAGGTCTTGGAGGAAATGTTTTGCGATGGCAGGGACATCGTCCAAGCGATCCCTCAATGGGGGAAGGAAGATGGTGAATCCCGAGAGTCGATAGTAGAGGTCTTGGCGAAATTCGTTCCGTTCGACCATCGCCTTAAGGTCTTTGTTGGTTGCAGCGATGATTCGAACGTCGGTTTGGATGGTTGTGTTGCCACCGAGCCGTTCGAATTGCTGTTGCTGTAGTAGTCTCAACGACTTGGCTTGGGTCGACATCGACATATCGCCGATTTCATCCAGGAAGATGGTGCCCCCAGAGATTTGCTCGAACTTGCCGATCCTACGTTGATCTGCTCCTGTGAAAGCTCCACGCTCGTGACCGAAGAGTTCGCTTTCGAGAAGCGATTCGGAGATCGCTGCGCAGTTGACGGCTAGAAACGGTTTGGAGGATCGTGCGCTGTATTGATGGATGGCTCTTGCGACGAGCTCTTTGCCCGTACCGGTTTCTCCTTGGAGCACAACGGTGACATCCTGTGGTGCAACGCGCCCGATGGATTTGTACAAGTTCTGCATAACTTCGGAATGGCCAACGATATACTCGGCGGCCAGTCCCTCCTCGGCGTCCGGTTCGCCCGAGTCGATGCGAACGAGTCTGTGATTCATCGCGCTGACCTCGACGGCTTGTTCGACAAGACTCCGGAGTCGTCCTAGATCCACCGGTTTGAGCAGGTACTCGAATGCTCCGCTCCGCATGGCTTCGATCGCATTGTCAGTGCGAGAGTAGGCCGTCATGATGATGACTGGAACCTTGGCATCGATTTCATGGAGTTGTTTAAAGACATCCAATCCGGTAATGTCAGGGAGTCGGATATCGACCAAGACCGCGTCGGGTTTCTCGTCGCGGTATCGCTGGATCCCTTCTCGACCCGTGCTGGCGGTGATGACTGACAGATCTTTTGAAGAAAGGGTCTGTTCGATGGTGAAGAGAATATTCGCTTCATCATCGATCACTAAAAGTTTTGCCATGAGATTACTGTCGATGCATTAAGAATCAATTTTGGGGAACGTGAACCGAAAGCATGTGCGCTTGTTCGGTTCGCTTTCAACCTCGATAACGCCACCATGGACTTGAGCGATTCGATCGCACGTGGCCAATCCTAGTCCACTTCCGGTTTCCTTGGTGGTAGCAAACGGCTGGAAAATTGTTTTCATCGTCTCTGAGTCGATTCCCGAACCGGTGTCGGAGATTTGGATCTCGATCCACTCTCTTGTACGCGGTTTTGATTTCGAGACAGATTCGTAGGTGTCGATGCTCGTTTTGTGCTGTTTGACCGATTGGAATTTTTCGATCATTTCATCACGTTCCAGTCCAGGGATCAACGAGGTATCGGAGGATAACCACGTGGAGAGTTCCGCGCTGAGTTTGCCGCCTGTTGGCATGGCGTCCAGGGCGTTGAGCAGCAGGTTGAGGACAAGCTGGCACATTTGGTTGCGGTCGGCAAGTCCGACAACAGGAGAATCAGGCAAGCGGACGGACAACTCGACCCCTTGCTGATCGCAGCGGCCTTGCACCAAATCGCTGGTTGTGCGGAGGACCTCTTGCATGGTGCATCGAGTTTTTTCCGGGTTCGGAGGTCTGGCGAAATCCAGGAAGGCTTGGAGTGATTTTTCTTGGCGCATGATCTCCTCGTGGATCACTTCCAAGGCTCGACCTTGCAATCCCCCGTCCTTTTTCTCCATGGCGGCTTGAACCAGCATTTTCATGGGGGTGAGGGGATTTCTAAGTTCGTGCGCCATGCCAGCTGCGATTTGCCCGAGTCTTGCCAATTGCTCGCTTCGCGACAATTCACGTTCCCGCTGCTGAAGTTGCTGTACAACGTGCGCGATGTCGTCGGCTAACTTGCGCACGCCGGTTTGAAGGCCTGGCAAATCGCTTTGATGCGTCAGTGTGATCACGCCCCTAGCATCCGAGAGCCGCACTGCCGCATCGCGGATCGAGACGCTCAGTTGAATCATGGATTGCCCAAGCGCCCTGCCGACACTCAAACCGATGATCGTGCCGGCCAGACCACCACAGATCCCCAGAAGCAAAAAACCGACGACAAGACTTTTCGCTGAGTCCGAATTCTTGGAATTGGTCAACTCGACGAATCGCTGGTTAGCGTCCAAGCAACGTTCAAGTGGTTCGAGTACCTCCTGGGTAAGCAGCTCGTCGGCAAGTGAGGAGATCGAAGCTTTTGAATCCTCATCGAGCTTCAGGGTGCCAGGCGCATCGGGTTGGACCGACCGGAATCGCGTCACAAAGTTTTCAAAACCCTCGATCGCTCGACTCATCGAGTCTTGCTCGGTAACCGTGCTGAGTTCTCTTTGAGTGTTGGCCAAGAGTTCTTGGGTCCTAGGAATCTCATCATGAATCACTTGCAAATTGATCCCATCTCCAGTTCGCAGAAACATGTTCAGCAGGTAGCGGATTTCGCGACACTCGATGTTCGCCGATTCCAAATTGATCAGCGATCGAACTTCTTTAGCGATCGCCTCGCTGCTCTCGCGTTGCTGATTATGAACATTCCAAGCTGCAAAGAGCCCGATCGCCAAGAGGCCCAGGCTCAAGAGGATCATCGGGTAAACGAGTTTCCAAGCAACTTGACTCGGCATCGATCTTTCGGGGCTAAAAACTGCTGGGGCTGGGCTGGCAGGTTCGATTCGCGCCACCTGCGGCCAAGGATGATTGTAGCCAAATCAGCTGTAGACAGAGTGATTGTAGACAGCGCGATTGTAGAGAGCTCAACGCAACCTAGTAAATATTCGATCGCCAAGGGTTTTAATTAGCTGGGCTACTTGGGTGCGGTGGTTCGATCATTGGCAACAGCCTAGCTAAATAGCTCCACAGGATTTCCG
>CAILTZ010000419.1 GCA_903837255.1 uncultured Pirellula sp.
ACCCACGACCCGACGCATGGGAACCCCATGCGAGCCATACCTGTATTCATCGCAAAAAGGGCAGGAGAGTGGTTGTTCGATTCGGTATAGCCCGAATGAATGAAGGCCATCTTGTCGACATGCTCCCCAAGATGCGGGAAGATCGACGAGACCATCTTGCCACATTTTCCCCGGGGAGTGAACTCGAAGGGAGACTTCATCAGGTTTCCGACCGCATTTCGAAAGAATCCTGTTGTGTCGGAGAACGATGAGTCAAACTCCTTGATCGACTTGCCGTCGGCTTTCTCCAGCCCCGGTTTGTAGTCCCACGTATCGACTTGGCTAGGACCTCCGTTGACAAAGATCCAAACAACCCGCTTGGCCCGCGCCGGGAAATGGGGCTCGCGGGGAGAAAGTGGATTTTGGGAACGGTCCCCAAGTCCATCTGCCAAGGCGCTGGGCATCATGGCGGTTTGGGACAGCAATGCTTGGAGCCCCAACCAACCAAATCCGCATCCGGCCTGTTGTAACCACGATCGACGAGAATGCATCGAATAAGTCTGCTCAGTCGACATAAATGAACTCGTTGCAGCAAAGGAGGATTTGACAGAAATCAGCGATGGCCATCTTCTCGGGTTGCGAAGCGTTTTGTTCTTTTCGGGTCTTTTCGGCCTGGGCGATGAATCGCACGGCGGCCTCTCGTTCCGCATCGGTCGCTTTTCGTGAAAGGACCTGCACAAACAGCTTGTCGAGCTGCCCAAGATCCGAAATCTGACTAGCCAAAGCTTCCGCAGCCGAGCGGGCCAACGGGTTATTCATAAAGGCAAGTGCTTGGGGTGCGATCGTCGTGGATTGCCTTTGTCCGATGCTGACCAAGTGCTCCGGCCAGTCGAAGAGCATCATCATCGGGATCAACTGACTGCGTTTGATGAAAAAGTAAACGCTGCGACGCGTCATGTTCGGATCCAAAGTACCCGGTCCATACATGCGGCGATCAAGCAATCCCGACACGACCAACATCGAATCTCGAACCGATTCGGCTTCCAAGCGTCGAGGGGGCTGATGCCACCACAGCAGATTGTCCGGATCGACTTTGGTTCGTGGATCATCCAACGTGCGGTTCGTCTGCATGTACGTTTGGCTGGTCATGATCTGCTTGTGCAACGGCTTGAGCTTCCAGCCTAGGCTCAAGAGTTCGCTGGCCATCCATTCGAGAAGTAGTGGATGGGTCGGCTTTTGACCGGTCGAGCCAAAGTCGTTAGGTGTCGAGACCAAGCCTCTCCCAAAGTGGTGTTGCCATAGCCGATTGACCATGACCCTGGCAACCAGCGATCCGGTTCCGTTTTGAGGATCAGTAAGCCATTTGGCAAGCGCCGCGCGTCGGTAACTGGACTTGGGATTGATTCGTTGGGAATCATCCCAAGCCAGATCGGCTTTGGCGTTTTCATTTTCATGCCGCACAAAGACGCGCGGAAAGCCGGGGCTCACGACCGAGACCTTTTGCTCGACATCCCCACGCCTGAGCAAATGGGTCTCGGGATAAAAGTGCGGGTAACCTCGATCGTCCGCATGATGGGGCAAATGGGGTTCGCCTTCGGTCGTGACCAGGACCTTGGTCAGCCGGATTGCAGGACCGTCCTTGAGGAGTTTCGCAAGCTTGCCGTTCCATTCATTCCAACTTGGATTGATGGGCTTGTACCAATCCAAAGCGGTTTTCCAGAGCGGACTCTTGGTCGGATCATCGGACGGCGCCTTAGCGCTCTTATCGTCGATCTGTTTGGCGATCTGCGCGGCGATCTGATTAAGGGCTTCGAGGACATCGGCCGGAGGAGCATTGCCTCCGACCTCGACCGGGGGTGACGGAGCATTCGATACGCTGAATCGCATGCGTCCCATGGCATGCTTGGGATTCGGATGATGGAATCGCAATGTGAAACGCAACCGATCCCCATCGTTTGACTGCATGGGAGTGGCAATGTGAAAAACGGCTGCTTGGCTCTTGCCGATCTGTCCGTCGATGGCCCATCCCGAGACGAGGTCTGAGTCGATCGACGCTCCGACCGAGAGCGAATCGGCGTTCTGCTGATGCGTGGCTTGGGGTTGATCAAGAGCGAGCTTGGTCGCGTTTTGATCCTTGGAAAGATGTTCGACAACGAGGTTCCCTAGCGCAAAGTTCCCATTGCCGGCTCGGCCTGGCCCTTGATTAGGAAGATTAGGATCGGCTAGAGCCTCAATGCGTATGGCTTGCCACAGACCTGCGGGCAAAGAAGCCGTGAAGGTGATTGTCTCTTGGTTAGGTGCCTCGCCGATAGCCAAGTAGGATCCATCGCTTTGAGCCTGGAATTGACTCCCCGCACTGGCCTGGATCTCCCCTCGAATGTTTCGCCAGGGCTCAAGACTTGCTTTGGACGGATCCGAGTAATGCTCGCGAACATAGTTCGCCAGTTCGGTCGGCAACTGCTGGATCTCGAAGGTCTGGATTTTTTCTTTTAGCTCTCGAACCTGGATTTCATGGTCGGCTCGAATCTTTTGGTTGTCATCGGGATTCAGATCGAAAGTTTTTTCCGAGCGAATGGCGGCGGTGAATGAGGAGGCAAATCGATAGTAATCCTCGCTGGAGATCGGGTCGAATTTATGGTCATGGCAACGAGCGCAGCCGATCGATAATCCCAAGAAAGTCACACCGGTCGTGGCCGTCATGTCATCGAGTTCGTTGTATCGTGTCGACTCGAATTCTCGCTCAGTCAGTTGCGTAGGAAACGCCCCTGCACCGAGAAAACCAGTCGCCATCCAAGCCAATGGGTTCTCTGGTGCAAGTTCATCGCCGGCGATTTGCCATCGAGTGAACTGATCGAAGGGCATGTCTTGGTTGAAAGCCTGAATCAAAAAATCGCGGTAATGAAAAGCGTTCGGACGGTCGTAATCTTGTTCGTAGCCAAAGGACTCCGCAAATCGGGCCAAGTCCATCCAGTGCCGAGCCCATCGCTCCCCGTACTCAGGGCGCTGGAGCAACCTGTCGATCAGCTCGCTCCAGCCTTGGATCGAGATCGATCCGCTTTCTCCATCCCGAGGCTTGAGCGAATCGAGTGCACCGGCCAACTCATCAGGCGTGGGCGGAATCCCCAGAAGATCGAACCATGCTCGTCGTATCAAAACGCGAGGATCGGCCATCGCAGATGCAGTGAGGTTCTGTTTGTCCAAAGCGGCTTGGATGAAGGCATCGATCGGATGCTTGTCCGAGGGAGGATCAACTTTGGCAAGTGGCTGCAAGGACCAAAATTTGCGTCCTGCCTGCAAATCCATCGCCGCTTGCTTGAGTGGCTCTGTTGCACGCCTGGGGTCTGCGGCTCCGTCGGCAATCCATCGCTCGAAGTCCTCGATGATGTTGGCTGGCAGTTTGCCTGACGGAGGCATTTCATAATCTTCGTAACGAAGAGACTTTAGTATCAAGCTCTCGGCAGCTTGGTTGGCAACCAGAGCCGGACCAGTATCGCCACCTCGGAGCAAGCCGTCTTTGCTATCCAGGAGCAGATTCCCTTTGAGCTTTCCTTTGGCCACTGCATCTTGAGAATGGCATGAGTAGCAATGTTCTACCAAGATCGGCCGGATCTTGTTCTCGAAGAACGCCAACTGCTCGGGGGAGTACGACGCGTTGTCTTGCTGTTGGGCTTGCGATAGCCCCAGATTTGCCAAAAGACAAGTTGCAATGGTTACAAACGCAAACGCAAGCGCCGACAAAGAGCGAGCCATCGGTATGATCCAAATGGTGGGTGGGTAAGAAAACCTTTGAATGGATCCGTGTGGCATAAGCTCCAAGACGGAGCTTTAGCCAACGGATAGTATTCCGGTCGAGTCCCCGAAATCGCCTCGATCTGCTCCAACGTTATCGAGCATCGCTCGGAACAGATTATTCAGCGGTGTGTTTTTCGGATATTCAAGAATTCTTCCGGTGGCCAATTGCTTGCCTCCGCGACCTGCGAGCAGGATCGGAAGATCGTGGTGATCGTGCCGATTGCCGTCATTGATCGCACCGCCGTAGACGATGAGCGAGTGGTCGAGCAGGTTACCCTCACCATCTGGAGTTTCACGCATCTTCTTTAGAAAGTACGCGAACTGTTCGCAGTAGTAGCGATCGATCTTGGCGATCTTTTCGATGTTGTCTTGCTTGTTCTCGTGGTGGGAGAGCTGATGGTGACCGTCCTTGACCTCGATCATCGGGAACGCGCGGTTGCTACCTTCGTTGGCAAGCATGAAGCTGGCGATGCGAGTGGTGTCGGTTCGGAAGGCCAGGACCATCAAGTCGTACATGAGCCGAATATGTTCGGTCGCATCGCTTGGTTTCTCGCTCGGTGCGAGGGTTCCTTCGGGTAGGGCGATCGGGGTAGCGAATCGAGAGATGCGTTGTTCGAGTTCTCGGACGCTCGTGAAGTATTCGTCGAGCTTGCGTGAGTCCTCGGAGCCAACTTGGTTTGCAAGATGCTTGCGCTGGTCGGCGACGAAATCGAGGATGCTAGACTTGAGCCCTTGCTCTTTGGCGTCATCGCCACCGGCGACACCGAAGAGTCGGTCGAAGGCTCGTTTGGGTTGGATCTCTTTGCCTGTTGGGAGCGATTCACTTCGCCAAGAGATGTTGTTCGAGTAAGCGCATGCGTAGCCTGAGTCGCACGAGCCCGCATCGCGGCCCTCTTCGGTCCCGAGCTCGATCGAGGCAAGACGTGTTTGGCGTCCGTAAGTATCGGCAGCAATTTGGTCGGCCGAGCGTCCGACGCGAATCTTGGAACCCGCTGTCTTGAACGGGTGTGCTCCGGTCAAATAAGCCGCCGCGCTTCGAGCATGGTCGCCGGGGCCATCACCCAAGGATTGCGCGTTGACTTGTGCAAGCCCCTTCATCACGTTGAAGTCGTTGCGGCAATCTGCAAGCGGTTCGAGCGTCGGGGAGAGTTCCCATTGGGATCCAGAACCCTTGGGCTCCCATCGTTCCGCATTGGTTCCATTGGGAAAGAAAATCCAAGCTAATCGTACAGGCTTTTGGGTCGCTTCAGCCGCCCGGAGAGGTGTCATGACATCGAGCATCGGTAGAGCCATCGAAGCGGCGAGGCCCTTGAGCCCGATCTGGCGGAGAACCGTCCGTCGATGAAGTCGGTCCGAGCGGTTAATGGAACCCGAGGGTAGAGACGAATCGCTGCTCATGGATCAGTTCCGGTTGGCTTGAGTTTGGGGTAGGGCAGGGGAGCGTTGGAGGAAGGGATCGCTCTGGACAATCGCCAAGATCACCGACTTGATTGTATATCGATTCTCCTTGGCTTGCGCTAGTATTTTATCGACATCGCAACGGTCGGCCCTCTGCAAACCTCGTCCGAGGGCGTAAGTTAACAGACGTTGGGTGAAGTTTTTCGAAACATCCGGGGTTCGTTCGGATAGGATTTTGATGAGTTCTATCGGGCCTGTGAAGACTTTTCCGTCGGCCAAGGAGCCTTGGGCGAGAATTTCCCGACCGTCCTCGGTTTCCCGCCAGCGGCCAGTGGCGTCGAAGTTCTCCAGCCCTAAACCGATGGGATCTATGAGTTTATGGCAACCGGCACAGCTGGGATTCGAGCGATGGATCTCCAACCGCTCTCGCAAAGAGGCTTTGTCGTCTGCCTTGGCTTGCTCCAAAGAAGGAACATTTGGGGGGGCCGACGGCGGAGGATCCCCCAAGACCGTTTCTAGTACCCATTTACCACGCTTGACCGCCGAACTTCGGGTTGGATTGGAGGTCAAGGCCAAGGCTGCCGCTTGGGTCAGAACCCCTATGCGGTTGGCCGGTAGAGTGACTCGAATCCAACGATCCTCCTGTTCGTAGAGACCTTGACGACGGGGATCCCCATCGTTTCGCCCCGGTCGGCGTTTGTACAGCTCCGAGGGTTGCTTGCCGTCGAACTCCAATCCATAGAACTCAGCGAGTCGAGGGTTGACGAAGGTGAAGTCGGCGGTCAGGAAATCCTCGATCGAGCCCTCGCGAAGAAGGTGCTTGCAAAACATCTCTGTTTCTTTGAGCATCGCTGCTCGCAGGCGATCCGACCAAACAGGGAACTTGTCCCGGTCGATATCGATCTTCTGAATGTTTCTGAGCCCGAGCCATTGGGCGAAAAACCCGCTGATGAGTGAGTCGCTGCGCGGATCATCGAGCATGCGCAGTACTTGCACTTGGAGAATACCGGGCTCATGCAACTGGTTTTGCGCAGCGATATTCAAGAGTGTTTCGTCAGGTGTCGAAGCCCAAAGGAAATAGGCCAATCGGCTGGCGATCCCGTAGTCGTCGAGTCGCCTTAGGCCGTCGCTTTCTACGAGGTTTTCGGAGCGAAAGAGAAATTGAGGCGAGACCAATGCAGCCTGGAGGCCGTATCTGAGTGACTCTTCGTAACTGCATCCTGAATCAGAAGCCTTCTGGC